>NZ_JAEMUC010000042.1:0-26054 GCF_018342455.1 Neochlamydia sp. AcF95
TGTTTTAGCCCCCCCCCCCCGCGAGCAAATGATCAGCTATGGCTGTGCCTCCATTTTCCAGGCTAGCATATTGGGCAGACACTTTTTGTCCGCCTTTGTAACTATAGCGGGTTAGCATTTCATAAGTAACACCCAATACATGAATTGCACGGATTTCTGCGTTTCTGTAGAATAAAGTAGGTTTTGGAGTTATGGCTAATACACACAAAGCACATTTAACCCTAGATATGGATCCAGAGGAACATGCGTATTTAAAAATAGCTTGTGCTAAGTTAGGGGTCACTATGCGGCAATTCATGCTTCTTGCAACATTTGAGAAGATGGAAAAAGTCGAGGATGATTGGCTGGCTGAAAAAGCTTATCAAACTCTAAAGCGCATTGAGGGTGGAGAGGAAAAAACATCTTCCTGGAAGAAAGCAAGAGAGCGTTTAATATGAAATTGAAATCTCCGAGAGCGCCGAAAAATTCCTTAAGAAAGTTCCCAAAACAGATCGCTCTAGAATTATGGAAAAAATTGGCATGTTAGCAGATGATCAGATGCCTTCAGGAAGCATTAAGTTACAAGGCCAAAAAACTGCTTTATATCGCATACGTTCGGGAGATTATCGTATTGTGTATTCCATCAAAAAAGTGTTCTAATCGTCCTGGTTGTTGAAATTGGACATAGGCGAGAGGTGTATCGCTAGGTTGTGGGAAGAACCAGCTGCTCGTGCTCTAAGGCAAATTTTCTCAAGCTTATGTCATAAAATTAGGATAACTATAAATGTCTAAATTAAGTTTTTTTACCCCTATAACTTATCAAACTTCTCCAAAGTCTACTGCTCTTTTCCTTCTTGAGAAGGTAGATAATTATTTTTATTTAGGGGGAAAGAAGGCTCAGGTAATTCAAGGTCGTACAAAAACAGGACAAGAAAAAGTTATTCTCTCAGAGACAAGATCTTCTGTCTTAGCAAGAGTGGGAAGATTTCTTTCTTATTTTACTATCATTATTCCGCTCATCATGCTTATCGCAAAGACTGCTTTGCGCTCACAGCATAGTTTTAAGCTCATCGATCCTAAGCAAAAACTTGAAAAAGGGATAAATATTTCAGAGGTTACAGCAGCCAAGATCCAACAACTTATTCCCAAGATCATTAGCAGAGAAGATGATGAAGCTATAAAATGGCTAGCAAAAGGAAATAATTTAGTTTTCAGAATTAAAGAAACCTCAAATGTTGTTTATAAAATGGCTCGCCCAGGGATTTCAGTTTTTCGAGGTGGTAAGTGGCTAAATTCTAAAGCCATTAGTAATGAGCGCTTTGATAATATGATTGAAGCGAAGAAGGTATGCTTAGCTAATGACTTAGGTCTATTAATTATACCTCATGGCAGAAAATTTGATGTTGAAGTCAGCGGAGTAGCTTACACACTCATTGCTGAAGAGAGTCTTGACTTTAATCCTAATGAAAGTGCACAGGAAGAACTTTATCATACATACTCTAGAGAATTAAATGAAACAGCACGCCAACTTGCCATCTTCGTAGCAAAGACAGGTTTTAATGATGTTACCTGGCGCAATATTCCTATTCTAAATGAAATTCCTGAGTTTCATGGCCCTAGACGTGTTGCTCTTATTGACCTTGAGCATATGAATAGTGCAATAAATGGTTTCCTTGGTTACTTTAACAAAAATGGTTTTCTTGGTGACTTTAACGGAAGTCGTGGTTTGGTTCATTGTGTATCGGAGGAACAGATCGACATTGTAATTGCAGAAGCTCGTAAACAAGGAGTTGCCATCTCTACAGTGCAGGCAAAAGAAGCTAAGGCCCGCCGTTTAAAAGAATTTGAAGATGACAAGCGGTTGCGTACTCTTTATACCGACAAAGGTGTGGTGACCGGCAAAGAGCCTATACAAGTTGACTTAGCCTCTTTGGGCTTAGATTTAACCGAAGAAAGTGATTTAAAATGGGAAAAGCAAACTGTTACTTTAAGAGAAGTCGCAGAAGATGTTATCGCTGAAATGAACAGACTTATTCAAAATAGTTCTGACCAAGCATCAACTAAAGGTAAGCGTTACTTTGTTTTAAACACAAGCAAAGATCCTTTTAGTATATATAGCACCCTTGGACTTCCTTCTGCTAAAGTGTTCATTACTGAGGAAGAAGAAAAGCAGCTGTGGCTGCGTCGTATTGTTCAAGCTCTGGTTGATAAAGGGCATATATTTAAACTGGACCAAGTCAACGGGCATGGCTATTTTATTCAGGCTTAGCCAGAAAAGGATGGATACAGGCAAAGCTTGTATCCATAAAAAATTTAGCCTTACACCTGAGAGGATCCAGTTTCATCTTTAGTAATGCTACGTTAATCTTTATTTCCATTTTTCCATATAAAAAATTTCATTTTCCTTTCCATCATTCACAGAAGAGTACAAATGTGCTAAACTACAGGAAAGGAGGGAAGGTATGACTGCACAGCAACATCATCACGAACATGCAAGAATGACCATAGATATGCCCTATGAAGAGCATAAGAGACTTAAAGCTATGGCAGCTTTTATGGGAGTCACTCTTAAAGACCTTATTCTTAGTTGTCTTAGAGATCATTTGCTTAGTGATAATGAACCAAACGATAAGACATTAAAAGCCTTTAAAGAAACGGATGAAGGAAAAGATTTAGTGCGTTGCAAGAACTTCAATGACTTTATTGATAAGCTTGGTCTCAAATAAATGCTCAAAATTTCTTATCGCAACCAATTCAAAAAAGAATTGCATCAACAAGAAAAACGAGGAAAAGACATGAAAAAATTCTTCGAAGTAGCTGAGAAGCTTGCTCGCGAAAACCTCTCAGACCAAAATACAGAAAACACAGACTCTTTGGAAAGTTTAAAGGGCAGTGGGAATGTCATATTGAGCCTGGCTGATTGCTTGTTTATCTCAAAACTGAGGAAGAGATCATTTTGAAAGAACCGGAACGTATTCTAATCTCTTTAAATAACTACCAAAGGCCGTCAATGAAACTTTCTCTTGAAAGAATATATTCAAGAAAAGCTCTTCTTCCTTCTAGGATGGCCTTAGGACGCATTCCATGCTTCCATGAAGCTTTTCTCTGAATAGCTGATCCTTCTGTTATCTTAGCCCCAGTTGGCTTTCCACCTTGTAGCCGGCATGGACAGTTTGCCCTAGCTGGCTTGCCTACGCGGTTAATGGTTATTCGTCCTAGCTTTTGCGTCGCATGTTTTCTCGAACATGGGATACCTTGCTTTATTGTTTCAACCTCAGTCTTGCTCAAAAGCGCGCATGAGTACTGGTAAAAAAGTAGGACAACCTGGAGTTGAACCAGGGGCCGACGGGTGATGAGGGCGGGAGAACACCGACATACCCAATATTATTCAGCCGCTAGGCGTAATAGCGGCAAAGGATTTAAAACCAAAAGGCTATTGAACTCTGCGGGATTTTGTTGGGAAAATCTGCATGTCAGTGAACCGCGCAATCAATTCCTTATGCTATGCATGACCTCCGTGCGTGCCTGGTTGCCCAGTAAGCCATTAAAAATTTTTCGCGACTTTTCATGTTTTTGTTTCCTTATTTCTTTATTTCTGGTATTTTAAAAATAAAGAACGATGGAGGGGAATTATGTCTGCAAAAGGTCATATGTCCAGAATGACTATAGACGTTCCGGAAGAAGATCATAAAAGGCTTAAAGCTCTTGCCGCAGTTTTAGGTAAAAGCATGCGGGAGATCATTATTGGATGGATACACGAACATCTTTATAGTACCAACACTCCAAATGCTGAGACCCTTGAAGCTATAAAACAAATTGAGACGGGCGAAAATCTAGTTGAAAGCGACAATATCGATGATCTCTTCAAAAAACTCGGTATCTAGATGCTTAAACCTATTCATCTACGCCTGTTTGAAAAGGAAGTAGCCAAAACAAAGAAACGAGGCAAGGATATAGAGAAACTCAAAGAAGTGATGAGGCTTTTAACTTTTGAAGAACCGCTGCCACCAAAAAATCGCAATCATAAGCTAAAGGGTGATTATGTGGGTTACTGGGAATGCCACATTGAGCCTGATTGGCTACTGGTCTATAAAAAGACAGAAACGGAAATTATCTTTGCAAGAACAGGTTCTCATTCGGATCTTTTTTGAAGTGAAAAACTAATTTTTATACGATGATTATGATGAATAAAGGCGTGGAAGTTATCACAAATTATCAAAAGAAACATCTACTGGAGGAAACTTGGTATCATCTTACCATCCTTTAAAATCAAAATGCCACCATTCAGTTGAGAGTCCTTAAAGCCCGTGCTTCATCATTATCTATCTAAGCAATCCTCTGTTATAAACCGCAAATTCTAAAACGTTGGAGTAATCGCTGTGTGCTCTTTCTGTAAAATCATCAAAGTCTTTGTTGGCATTTCTAACTCATATCTATAACCATCAACCAAAGTAAGATTAGCAGCTGCCCATCTAGACCGATACCTCAGGCCATTCAAGACTCTCCAATAACAACAGGAAGGGGTTCATCAATAAGAACCCATTTTTTATCTTGATCTGCCTTCTCAAACAATTGCATGTATCCGCCCTTCTCCTCCCAACTTTCAGTAGTAACGACTAATAGCTGTAAATGGCTTTCCATGCTGTTAATAGCAATACAGTAACCATGGGAAATAAATGCTATGAGAAAATAAATGGCTGTGAGTAGTTTCACTTAAACATTTCTGAAACATCTTTAAGATCTTTTTCATAATGAAGATAATTGACATATGCTCTCTCGACTTGCCAATCACCGCCCCATTTCCAACCTCTTTTAGTAAAGGCTTTGTAGCAAACCGTATCTGGACAAATCATACCTTTAATACGGTTTCCTTTATCGAGATAGGGATGCTTGTTTCGGGGATGAGTAGTCATCCTCTGCAATAAGGGGTGTAAAGAGGATTAATGTCGATTGCTAACCCGTAACTATGCTTTGAAAAAACATTCGTGACACCAGCTATCAGGCGAGAGCAAAATGAATAGCTATTGTTACCTTGCGCAGACCATTAATCAATGCCTTCTTAAACGCCTACGAGCATCATTTTTTTTAAATGAGGCAACCTTAATGCATATTTTCGTCAAATTCCCAATAGCTAATGGAAATCTACCGTGAATCTTCTATGGGCACAGGATTATTTTTCTCTCCAAGAATAAAACATCTGTTCAAAAATTTGGGTTGTAATCGGTGAAATTATTCTCTCAAAAACGTTCGCAATCAATTGATAAAATAAAGACAAAAATTAAGCGATCAAATATCTAAGCATTGTTTTTTTTCCTTAAGGTGCGTGCTGTTCGATAAATCCATTTACCCGAACCATTCCATTCCGGATCAGATAGGCTGCTAATATGGATGTAAGGAGCATTTTCCGCGACGGTAGCATGAATAAATTGGCCAGATCCTATATACATTCCCACATGGCGAATTTTATCCTCACTTAAGCCAAAAAATATCAAATCACTAGGTAGCATATCGTTTATTTCGATTGGTGCCAACCCTTCCCACTTAACCTGATCCTTAGCATCTCTTGGTAGATACACGCCCATTTGACGATATAACATTTGAACAAAGCCAGAACAGTCGTATCCGAAGCTAGAACGACCTCCCCATGTATAAGGCAATCCTAAAAATTGGAGGCTAAATGGCACAATCTGATCACGACTAATGACAGCCTGATTTAAGATAATGTCGCCACGTTGAATAAATGCCTCGCGCTCATCAAACATAAGAACCTTAACCCACCGGCTATTGTTGTCATTTCCGAGATCGATAACTTTTAAGACACTTTCAAATGGGATTGTCAATATAGGACCGTAGATCGTATCGGGTACATGATAAAGATGCGCCATACAACGATTGACCTTTGCAGTTGCACAAGAATTTTCATAAAAATTGTTTTGCTCGTGACAAAGCTGATTACTCTTGACCCAGCCTTGGTAATGATCTATTGTTGTTTCTACTTTTGTCCAATCAAGGTTTTCTTCAATCACATTCACTTGCTCTGAGAAATATGCCTGAGAAACAATTTCAGACGTGTCCTTCGGAAGTTCTCTCATATTGGTGACGGGAACGTTGATGTAGTGAAACAAAAGTGTAGAAGCCAAAAACACACAATTCATCATTTCATGCTCCATTCCATTTTTGCTACAAATCTTATCATTTGGGATTCGCCACTTACAAGATGTTTTTGACTGAGCATGCTAAAGAGATGTTTTTTCTAGATGAACTATCATGCCTTTTGAATATTCTGGAAAATCGCTATAGTATCTGTTCTTTAGTTGCGACCATACTTTCCAGCATTTAATGCATTTTGAAGTCTTTTCTTTAGCCATACCATTGAGAAGAGGTCTATCAAACAACCATCTCTCAAGTTCATTAGATTCTTGCAAATCAGTCGAGCCATGAAGCCAACATCTCGAACTTTTGACTCCCCACTGAGCATCCGAAAGTTGTTCAAAATCAAGTTTATCCTTCTGTGCTATAATCCAAAAATCGCGAAACTTCTGCAGCTCCGATTTCAGGTCTAGTAGTATAGATTGTGCTTCTTCTATAGATCTATTCATGCCCTTTCCTTCACTTGTTGATCCATGGTTCATATTGAACCTCTATGCATTCTGCTCCAATGCTTGAGGTATCTCCTGAGTATTTATGATTTCTTGTACAGCTTCGGTTTTCTTGAGATTAAACTTCTTTACAATACCCTCTGAATCGTGCTTGGTCATTTCAGCTTGTATATGGGTATAGCGGTCTAGCATTTGCAAGGTTCTATGCCTCATGGCTGTTGATAATTCGATAGTGCTAGCCCCTTGCTTAGATGCTTCTGTGGAATAGGTGGGGTGTAAATCATGAAAGTGTACGTCGTCCAACCCTGCTTTCTTTGCTACTACTTGCCAAGCTTTTTGATAACAATCTTTCCGAAGGCTGTCTTACTCGCAAATAGCAGGGGTTGAGTTGAATTGTCGATTATGAGTAAAGCCCTTTCCTTCAAAAGAAAGTTGCTATTCAGGTGAACGAGTGCATAAACTCCTAAGCGTACTTTCCAGTATTCCAGGTGTCGAAGCACATCCTTGGCAGACTTTAAGTGATCCAAGATTCCGCCAGCCTTGTAGCGATCGACTAGCTCCAGGAACGTGCCCTGGTAATTGACTCGATCAGACTTATACTTGCCAGCTTTGATTTGCCGTTCAACAGCTTGCGCCCAGTCTTCCGCTCCCTTATTTAGGATTGAGTGGTTTTAGGATCATAAAGGACCTAGCACCTGAATACTTCAAAGAACAACCAAAAAATAAACAGAGAAAACTGCTCAAACTTTTTTGTCAATGGGAAATCAGGGAAAAATCTTCGACGAAATGAAATTTAGAAATGAAGGAGATGGGATCTACGCTTTTAAGCCCCAACCTGATCGTTATCTTGGCTTTTTCTTCAAAAGCAAAAAAATTATAGTGACGAACGCTTTTGTAAAAAGTTGCGCAATAGCAAAAAGGCTGTTATGGAGGTATTGCGGAAAAAGTGGAGGCGGGTAGACGCATTCAGAACTTTTGATTAGAAAAAGCTTGCTTTAATCTTGCCAGTTCTTCCTGAATATAAAAAAAATCTATAAAGCTGGGTTTATAAAAATGCGAAACATCACGAATATAATTTAGTTAAATATTGTGAATAAGTAATTGCTAAGGAGACAAATTTTTAGCAATAACTTAAAAGCGAAGAAGAGTCATGAAATTTTAGAAGCTGTGGAGCTCAAAAATAAAGGGTCAGCAATATTTTACACAGAATTGCTGGCCACATGCCCTTAATTTTATAAAAAATTGAATTAATCGTTAATTATCAATTCAAATTTGCTAGTAGGGTATATCCGATGATGAGGAGTATAGTTCATTTCAAGAGCATATATTGTACAACCACTTTTTAAGTTTGATTCAGCTATTGTAATATCCACTAGCTGAGTATCTACGAGTGTTGCGGTTGGAACACTTTTACCGTCGCTAATAAGCCGCAACCTCGGCCTACAAAATTCTCCCAGCTCTGCAATAATATCATATAAATTTTCAACTTTTTCTTTGGAGGAGATGGAAATAGTTTGTACTAAATAACCCTTGCTATCAACTTTTAGAACATTAAAAGCTTTTTCTGTAATAAGATAATTAGTCTTCAGTTGTTTTTTGAATGAACTTTCTTCTTCTTCTCCTGGCAAGTAATGTCCACTATATCGAAGCATGCTTTGAATTTTGCCATCTTTAATAAAACATAAAGCAGCAAAAGCTACAGGTTTTCCACTAAAAAATGATGAGTGATGAAAGATGCCTCTTTCTTTAGGGGCGATAAACATACTTCCCAGGCGATCCATTACAATCATTTCGCCATCACCTGTTTCAGTATCTAAGGGTTTGCTAGAATTATATAAACTAAGATCTGTGTTATAAAATAGGCCGTTTATTATATAGACTTGTTTATCTTCAAGACCTTGTTCTGTAAAATATTTTATTTTTTCATCAGCATACCATTTATTCATGCTTTTTAACTTAAAATTTGGCTCTGAAAATTGAATCTTAAAATACTCTTTATCGGTCAGTTTTTCTTTGGACTATTCACTAGCAACTTGCTGTAGGATATTAATGTATCTTCTTCTGAAGTGAAATTCGTCATAAGCATGCTTTTCGAATGAGGTTTTGATACCGACAACTTCATTTTGCTTAAAACTTGCAGAATGGTTTGCAACTTAACCGGCTGGATTCACTTCTTCCTCCTAGCTATTTAGAATTAATAGCTTATAATTTAATATAAGACAATATTATAAATATTAGCATGATCTTACGATTAACTAAAGAATTACTTGACATTCTATTTGAACCTGCGACCAGCGGGTTATGAGTCCGCAGACTTCTCACACTTCACAGCAGTTATTCGCTGCCCAAAACAATAAGACAGCATGATTACACTCTTAATTTCAATTACTAAGTGTTGAGATTTATTGATGCAAATAAGATGACAGTGTGCCGCCAGTGGGCCGCCAAATTTCATTTTCTGACAAATCGTAAAAAAAGTAGTTGTCGCAGGAATTTTCTCACGATAAAATGTCTTTTTCTTTAAATAGCAAAACCTGATTTATGTATGAGAATAAAAAAATTAAAAGAACATCTGCAAAAATAAGATCAAGACTCCTTACTAGATGAAATCTTGACGCTTTACAAAACTTTTGACTTTGTAAGGGAATACTATGATTCTCGTTTAGAACCTCGTACACCCTCTGATATAGTGCAAAAATACAAGAAAATTTTGGAAGAACAGTTTTGCCCCAAAAAGGGTTTTCCTGAGCTTAAATATTCAGTGGCAAGAAAAGCTATTAGCGATTTCAAAAAAGTGTGCGCTGATTATCTAAGTATTCTTGATCTTCAGCTCACTTATGTTGAATATGGGGTTAAATGCACCTTAGATTATGGGGATATTGACGAACGATTCTATAATAGCATGGAAAGCATGTTTGAAAAAACCTTGAAAGACATGGAAGAGTATGGGGTCCTAGAAAATTTTCAAAAGCGTTGTTTAAATATCCATGCTCAAACTCAAGATATGGGATGGGGGTTTGGGGACGCCATTGAGGGCTTGTACAAGGATTTTTTTGAAAAAATCCCTTAAATTCCTTTTATAATTACACTTTCAGCGCATGGAAATTTATGTTGCCTGTAAAAATGGTTCATTAAAAATCAAAAAAAAATTGGAAACATTATTTAAAGAATTTAACCAAAAAATTGAAGATCGCCTTGCATTGAAAATTATCGAGATGCTTACAATTAAGTCGGAACGAGGTATTACTATTTACAAGATACGATGACTATACCATTTAAGGCTAAGTGTATCCAATTAGCCAGCAAATCCCCGCTGAAAATAGATGAAATTAGTGCGATTATTGGTATGGGCGACGGAGAAAATTGCGAATACGATAGGTTTGCACAAGTGAAATGGAAAGATAAAGAAACACTTTGTGTACCATTGAAGCAGATGAAAGGTATTAATGTTGGTAATAAAATCAAGTAAGCATGAGAGGATTGGCCTTATTGGATTTTTCAAGGATATTATTTTTAATCACGCCCTATTGCATATTATCCCAATCATTGCTTGGAGAGGATAAATCAGATAACATGAATCAAATCATCAGACATGGAGCTTATGGAGTTATATTTCAAGATTCCCAAATTCTCCTCACTCAAAAGCAATCAGGACCTTATGAGGGATTATGGGGGCTTCCTGGGGGTGCTATTGAATTCGGTGAAACGCCAGAAGCAGCCCTTAGACGTGAGCTACTGGAAGAAGCTTCTATAGCCATTTCTAAGTTAGAATTTTTAAGTATAGTAACCTCTACTGGCCACTATGCTAATAACGGTGTTCTATATGGATTCCATCAAGTTGGCCTTCTTTATAAAATATTAGGTTGGGAGAAACAGCCAGGCTTAGTGCCTCAAGAAGAAAACCGTTGGGTTAAGCTCACTGACATCCTTCAAAAGGAATTAACTCCATTTGCTCTTCATGCGATCTTTAATCTACCAACAAGTGAAACATGGAGGCCTCATAACAGCATTAGGGGCAAAGTAATAGGTCTTGCAAAACACGAAAATCAATTGCTTGTCTGCGAGGTACTTAATGGTGATGGCCTTTTAAAAGGATGGTGTCCCATCGGAGGTAGTATTAAATTTGGTGAAAGTGCTGAAGAGGCTCTAAAGCGCGAAATTTATAAGAAGCTTGGATGTAATCTCGTCATTACAGGTGAACCTATAGTCTGCGAAAACATCTTTGAACATCAGGGGATTAAAAGACACGAAATTATTTTTACCTTTCCCATTAAGCTTTCAAATGAAACAATCTACACGAAAAATCGTTTTCAGCTTTATGAAGATAGAAGAGGTGCTCATTGGGTAGAATGGATTCCAATTGATCGGTTTGAAAGAAGTGAAGCCCTACTATTTCCTTCAATTATAGTAGACAAAATCGCAGAGATCTAAAGTCACTTGATTGCAAGAACTTCAATAAATATGTCGATTTGTTTAAGGAGTACTAATCGCTGAAAATCGATACAAAGTTACTCTTGATATGTGTGTACATGTTTTACAGAGAATTCAGGCAAGGAGATGGAGTCCTTCATTGATGCTTCGCCATGAAAGTACTTTGCATAGGCATTTCTATTCGAATAGTAAGCCATTAAATCCTTTTCAGGATTAAATACAGAATTTTTGCCTCATGCTAATGTATAAGGGCATTTTTTTAAATAATGGGATCGAAGAAGTACAAAAGCTTTTCCTACTATAGAAATAATTCGAGGTCTACCATTCTTTGTCTCTTTTAGGTAGATCTTTTGTCGATCAAAATTAATACAATCCCATGTTAATCCCAAAATCTCTTCTTGTCTCATCCCTATAGTAATGACCAAAAGCACAACAGGCAACCCATGTTCATTACGGCTATTTTTACATCTTCTAATAGTGCAAGACATTCGCCAGAAGAGGCAATCTTCTCCCTTCCTTTTGATTCTTTAAATTTAGTTACTCGTAGGCAGGGGTTATCATCAGTCATCCAACCGCATTCACGAATACCATATGCCATGACCGTTGAAAGCGGGGCCAAATAGCTCTTGACAGTAGCAAGAGAACGTTTAAGGTGTTTTGATGTTTTCGCTTCAGCAAGCTCTTGACACCATTGAGCAATCAAATCAGGTGAAATTTTAGTACACTATATTAGCCAATTTTATCATGTCACCAAGCAAGATGTCGCTGCATATTCCCAGCGTCTTTAGGCTTGATAAAAAGAGCGATTATTATGTCGCGATCAATAATATCTGTCAAAGTCTGCTGGCCTTTTTCTTTATCTGTAGGAGCATAACCTTATCGCTTACGTGCTTCTTCTATTTTGGCCCAATGCTTGGCCTCTTCTTTTGGAGGAAAGGTTTTAGATTTAGGAGGAAAGCCATCGCTTTGACGGATCATTACTCTATGGCAGAGGGCTTCATTTTTTTGGGGAAGTTTTTGAATCGTTGCCATCTAGCTCATGCTTCATTTTGGATGGTTAGCTTGAGCAGTGACAAGATTACTGTGATGATAATTGCTGGGATGTATAGGGCTGCGTGTGCCACGCACGACCCATTATAGTGGCTTGGGTTTTAATGATTGAGCGTAATCATCGTAAACTTTAAATACTGGATCTAAAGATTTTATAAAAAGTGGGGCAACCTGGACTTGAACCAGGGACCAACGGGTTATGAGTCCGTTGCTCTAACCAACTGAGCTATTGCCCCTAAGAAGTAAGTAGCATAACAAGGAAGATTTCATAAATCAAGTATTATTCAAATTTATTTGCTTTTAATGGCTAAATTCTACTTTCTCTCCCTTCAATTTTTTTTTACCAGCAAGTAAAAAATGACCTATAGTGGTGATTAGAAACTCAATATTGAATGAAAGCAAGGGTGCCTGTATCCTTTGACGATCAATTTTGAGCAATTTGATCAAGAGATGAGACAAACAAACTGCGTTAAGCCTATGCAAATGGGGAAAGGAATGTTTTTGGTCGCCATAGCCGCAAGGATAACCTTTTGCTCGCATAGCTCTACACTTATACCCTTTATTTTAAGAGAAGCACGAACACCTAGGACGGAGATATTCTTAGTGATGCAATTGATGTTTATGAGCTAATCTTGTAGACTTAATCTCAAAAAGGAAACTGCAATGGCTCTTCCCCTACAAAAATTACGTGAAATTATTTTCCAGATGCTATACAGCTATGATATTGGAAAAGCTCATCAACAAGATATGATTGAGCTAATGATGAAAGAGTTAGCCGTTTCTCGCGCTTCGGTTATTATGGCTCAACAGAAAGTGGAGGAAATACAAGCTATCCAAGGCGAAATTGATGAAATGATTGCAGGTGCCTCTTTTTCTTATGCATTTGATCGTATTCAAACTGTCGAACGTAATATTTTGCGCCTAGGAGTTTATGAACTTTTCTTTGCAAGCAATATTCCCCCTAAGGTTGCTATAAGCGAAGCAGTCAGGATGTCACGAAAATTCAGTACTCCCGAATCAGCCAATTTTGTTAATGCCATTTTAGATACTTTGTACAAAGCACGAGCTGGTGAAGAAATAGACCTTCAAAAAATCTATAAAACTATTGAAGAAATGAATCAAAGCGAGGAAAAATCTAGCAGCCTTCCTTTAGAAAAAGAAATGGCTAAGGAATGAGACTGTGAATGATGATAAGCTATCTTCAAAGCTTCAAAATAACAAGCTACTAAAAAGCGTATGCACCTTCGGAATTGGAGGCGCTGCCCATTATTATCGAGAAGTCCATACGATTGAAGAGATGCAAGCAACTCTTATTTATTGCCATATCCACCATCTTCCTTTTTTTATTTTAGGAAAAGGGTCCAACTGCCTTTTTGATGATCGTGGATTTGCAGGCCTGGTGATTCATAATAAAATTGATTTTAAACATCAACAGCCAGAGGGAATCTTTCATGTAGGTGCGGGCTATAATTTCTCATTGCTGGGCTCCCAAACTGCTAGGGAGGGCTGGTCAGGCCTAGAATTTGCCTCTGGCATACCTGGCAGCGTAGGCGGTGCTGTCTATATGAATGCAGGTGCAAATGGACGAGAGACGCATGATGCTTTAAAATCCGTAGATTTTATCAATCAGCAGGGAGAATTAAAAACTTTTTATAAAGAAGAGCTTACTCATGCTTATCGCACCTCAATCTTCCAATCAATGCAAGGAGCTATTGTAGGAGCTACTTTTCAATTAAACCTTTCAAGCAAAGCACGCCAAAAGCAAATAGAAATTATTACTTATCGTAAGCAAACCCAACCTTACAGCAATAAATCAGCAGGATGTATTTTTCGCAATCCTGATCGCCATTATGCGGGGGCTTTGATAGAAAAAGCTGGTTTAAAAGGTACCCAGCTGGGAGGAGCGAAAGTTTCTGAAATTCATGCTAATTTCATCGTTAATGCAAATAACGCCACCTCTCAAGAAGTTTTAAAACTTATTGAACACATAAAAGAACAGGTAAAAATTCATTGCAAGATTGAGTTGGAAAGTGAAGTACGCTATATTCCTTATGAAGTGGAACGCGCATGAAAGAGTTCAGAGCAGATCTGCATTGTCATACTACATGTTCTGATGGAACCTCTTCACCGGAAGAGGTCATTAGAATGGCCGCTGAATTAGGCTTATCCGGCTTATCCATTACTGATCATGATACTATTGATGCCTATAGCCAAGTCCTACCTCTAGCACAACAGTTAGGTATGAAAATCATTCCGGGCGTAGAGTTTTCTTCTTTTCAAGGAGAGGTAAGCGTGCATGTTTTAGCCTATTCTTTTCCCATCGATAGCCCTATTATTAAAGATTTCTGTAAAAAACATGTGGAAAGACGCCTTCATCGCAATCGCGAAATTTTAAAAAAACTTGCCGCCCATGGATTTCCTTTAGAGGAAGAAGATGTGTTAGCAGCCATGGCCGGCAATAAGGTTTTAAATGCTAGCAGAACGATAGGCAGGCCTCATATTGCCTTAGCTATGCTTAAAAAAGGCTATATTCACTCTATTCCTGAGGCTTTTAATAAGTATTTAGGTGAAGGAAAAAGCTGCTATGCCCCCGGCGAGTATTTTACGTTGGAAGATACCATTAATATTATTCATCAAGCTAAAGGGTTGGCTATCATTGCCCATCCTCATCTGGTGGATAATCCCCCCACTTTGAAAAAGCTTCTGGAGATGAATTTTGATGGAATAGAATGTTATTATGCTAAATTCAATCAAAAAGCTCATAAGCGTTGGCTTAAAATCGCTAAACATCGCCAGTGGTTGATTACCGGCGGCTCAGATTATCATGGTGCCCTTAAACCCCATATACCTTTAGGCTCTTCCTGGGTTACCAAAGACCATTTTGATATCCTAAAAGACCATTTTGATAAAGTTTCCTTAAATTAATGACTACCATTTTCCCCTCCTATAAAGAATTAATTAAAAAGCTTTTTAGCGTTAATAAACATGGAGGAATGAAACTGGGGTTAAATAATATGTGCAGGCTACAAAGGATTTTAGACTTTCCTGCCAGCCACTATAAATGCATCCATGTAGCAGGATCGAATGGCAAAGGTTCGGTAACCACAAAAATAGCTAAGGCTTTACAAGCAGAAGGTTACCGTGTAGGTCTATTTACTTCTCCCCATATTTCAACTTTTCGTGAAAGAGTAAAAATTAATGGCCAGCTTATTGATGAAGAGGCCACAACAGCTCTTCTAGACAAAATATTTACACACATTGCAAACGAGCAAATCCCCGCTACCTTTTTTGAAATCACTACGGCTCTAGCTTTGGCTTATTTTGCCCAGCAAGAGGTAGAATATGCTGTCTTAGAAGCTGGATTAGGAGGCCGGCTGGATGCCACCAATATTGTTACTCCTAAGCTCTCTATTATTACCTCCATTAGTCTGGAACATACCGAGTATTTAGGACAAACGGTAGAGGAAATTGCTAAGGAAAAAGCAGGAATTATTAAGGTTGGGGTCCCTGTTATCATTGGCCCCCGCGTTCCTAGACCTGTTGTTGAAAAGATCGCCAAGCTGCAAAATAGCCCTTTAACTCAAGTAACTGGTAATTTTAGTAATTTTGATGAGGAAAATAACGCGATTGCTAAGGCAGCTTTGCAAACACTTGCTGTCTCTGAAGATTCTCTTCAGCTTGGTCTTAAAGCATTGCCGCCTTGCCGACTTGAGCTTGTCTGCCAGGCACCACCTACACTTCTTGATGTAGGACATAATCCGGATGGCCTTAGCCACCTTTTTAAGGCCATTAGACAAAGGTATCCCCACAGGCCCTTACGGATTATTTTTGGTTTATCCAAGACTAAAGACGTAGAGGGTTGCTTAAGAGTTCTTAAAGAATATGGGGAGCATTTTCATTTGATTGAGGCTTCTAATGGTCGCGGCGTAGAAGTTGCCGTTCTTTACCAAAAAATGATCGAGCATCACTTTCCTTTAAGCTCTATTTCCATTGACACTACCATCCCTTATACCACTCAAAAAGCCCTACTTCTTGCTAAACAGCATCAACAAGTTTTAATTATTTGTGGCACTTTTTTTATTATGCAAGAAGTACGTGCCAGCTTAAAAATAGAGGAGCCTACGGATGACTACGATCTTAACGAAAGATAGCCCTTTAAGCTTTTTAGTAACTTGTAGGATCTAGCTTTACTTTACCATAGAAAACTTTATAAATAACAATGGTGTAAGCTACCACAAGAGGAACTCCTATGGCCGCTATTAATAATAAAATTTCCAAGGTTTTTGCTGTAGACGAAGAGTTATAAATGGTTAAACTTAAAGCCTGAGGATCGTTAACAGCGCGCACCACGGCTGGATAGGTACCTGCTCCATAGAGAGCCATTAAGCATATTATATTTCCGCACGAAGAGAGAAAAGCCCAACCCTCACGTCCTTTGGAGATTTCTCGAGGGATATTGGCAATCAAAAGCACATTGATAACGGCAATGATAAAAAGATCTTTGCGACTCCTTACGCTTTCAGCCATATGAGGAAAATAGATTAAAGTAGCTACGGTGGTAATGGCATAAAGAACTATAAAGAAAATAATCGCAGGATTGACTTTTTGACGAAGTCTATCGTGCAAGGACCCTTCAGTTTTCATCACCAGATAAATAGCTCCATGCATCATAAATAGCGCTAATGCCATCATGCCTACCAAAAGAGCATAAGGATGCAATAATGTCCAAAATGTGCCTATAAATTCTCCATTCTCATCTAAAGGGATTCCTACAATCAGATTGCCTATAGTTATTCCTAAAGTTAAAGAGATAATCACACTAGCTATAGTAAACATGCTATCCCATGTCCAACGCCACCATGCCATAGGTTGCTTACTACGAAATTCGATAGCGACGGCGCGGAAAATTAGTCCTGTAAGTAAGATCATAATAGGAGTATAAAAGGCTGAGCATAAAGTGGCATAAACTTGGGGAAAGCCCGCAAAAAGGGCCCCTCCTGCGGTCACTAGCCAAACTCCATTGCCATCCCATACGGGAGCTATAGAATTAAGAATAATGCGTCGCTCGTAATCATTTGCGCCCACTAGGTGCATCATTCCCACACCTAGATCAAATCCATCCAAAATAGCATAGCCAGTTAGAAGGATAACAAAAACCATGAACCATATAACTTGTAAATTTTCTAAAGCAATCATTCCTTTTCCTTATCTTGGGTAAAAACGTCTTGAACAAGTACATATTGCTGATGATAGGGAGTAGAGACATCTCCAACCGCTAGGTCCATAGGACCATGTTTAAACTTTTCATTGAGCATGTAAACAAATAGAATAAATAACAAAGTATAAACAATTCCAAATAGAATGATCGAACCTAATACTTGCTCTGCTACCACAGATTTAGAAAGGCCCTCAGAAATTCTAAGCAAGCCCTGCACAATCCAAGGATAGCGTCCCATCTCCGCCGTTACCCATCCTGCCTGATTACCGATTTGAGGAAAAAAAGAAGATGCCACTAGAAGACGGAGCATCCATTTTTTCTGAAATAAGGTTCCTTTGCGCCACAAATAAATAGCTAATAGAGTGGTCATCATCATACAAGCCCAAGTGGCTATCATAAGATGATAAGTTTGAAAAACCACAGATACGCGGGGCCAATCCTTGCGGGGAACAGTGTCTAAACCTTTTACCTCAGCATTAAAATCACGAAAAGTTAAAAAGCTTAATAGATAAGGAATTTTGAAGCCATAATCTAAGGTTTGTGTCTCGGAATTGGGAATGCCCCAAATAGATAAGGGTGCCCCTTTTTGAGTCTTGTAAAGGCCTTCTATTGCGGCCAGCTTAGCCGGCTGGTATTTGGCAATTATACGAGCGCTCGTATCCCCTGTTATTAATTGTAAAATGCAGGCAACTAGCGCCACACTCAAGCCAATCTTTAAAGAATTTTTAGCAAATTCATGATGGCGCTTCTTCAAAATATAATAAGCCGCTAAGCTGATCACCAAAAAAGCTCCTGCCAACCAGCATCCAATAATAGTATGAAATAAGCGAGTCATGGAAGAAGGATTAAAAACCATTGCCCAAAAATCGGTAATCACTGCCCGCGCTTTGATTCCCTCTCCCTCAATCACAAAGCCGGCAGGAGTCTGCATCCAGGAATTGGCCACTACAATCCAAATAGCACTAAAATGTGCACCCAAGCAGACCATCCAAGTAGCAAAATAATGCATGCGTGGGCTTACCCGGTTCCATCCAAAAAGAAGCAAAGCTAAAAACCCTGATTCTAAAAAGAAAGCAAAAACTCCTTCTGCCGCAAGGGCACTACCGAATACATCTCCCACAAAGCGTGAATAATTGGCCCAATTTGTGCCAAATTCAAATTCCATCACTATTCCGGTAGCTACACCCATAGCAAAAGTTAAAGCAAAGACTTTAGTCCAAAATTTGGCCATTTCCAAATAGATAGGATCTTTAGTTTTTATATAAATTCCTTCCATAATGACTAATATAAGGCCTATGCCAATACTTAGAGGAGGGTAAATATAATGAAACATAATGGTCAGAGCAAATTGGAATCGCGCTAGTATTTCTACATCCATTTATAAACCTTCGCTTTTTTTAAGATAAGCTCAGCTTAATGAAATAAAAATTTTCATCAAATAAAAAACCTAATGTTGTATGCTTTTATCGATTTTACCAAGGCAATAAAATGAGCAAGACCCAACTCATGGGCATTTTGAATGCTACCCCGGATTCATTTTATGATAAAGGTCGTTTTTTTGAGATAACTTCAGCTGTAGCCCGAGGACATCAGATGCTAGCTGAAGGTGCCGACATCTTAGATGTGGGGGGTGAATCTACACGTCCAGGAGCTCCTGTCGTTTCTTTAGAAGAAGAAATAAAAAGAGTAATTCCCCTGATTCGGCATCTAAAACAGGAGCTATCCATCCCTATTTCTATCGATACGATGAAACCTCAGGTGGCTGCCGAAGCCGTCGAAGCAGGAGCTACCTGGATAAACGATGTAGGAGGCTTTCGCCATTCAGCCATGCGTGAAATAGCGGCCTCCTCCGGAGTAAAATTATGTGTCATGCATATGCAAGGCACCCCTCAAACCATGCAAAATGCTCCTAGTTATGAAGCATCTATTATCGATCATTTAAAGCATTGGTTCTCTAATGTGGTTAATACATTAATGCAGTCGGGAGTTAAAGAGCATAATATTGTCTTAGACCCAGGCATTGGCTTTGGAAAAACCGTTGCCCATAATCTTGAAATCATACACAATTTGGCAGAGCTTAAGAAGCTAGGGTTTCCTGTCTTACTTGGAGTTTCGCGAAAGTCTTTCATGGGCAAGATACTTAACAAATCGACAGATGAGCTATTACCTGCAACCTTGGCAATTAATTCGGTTGCCATCCTTTCCCATGTAGATTTTATTCGTGTGCATGATATCCAAGCGCACCGCGATATCATTGATTTATTAAGTGTTTATAATAAGTAAAAAAAGCTATGCATATACTCAGTTGGTTTATTCCTGCTATTGAAATTGCTGTAATTGCCATCGTGGTTTATTATTTACTCTCTTTTTTTTGGAATACGCGCACGATGGACCTTTTATTCGGTCTGTTAGCAGTTGCTTGTATTTATGCCTTATCAATTTGGTTGCATCTGCCTGTGATTGAAAAGCTTATTCATTATTTTGTTAGTGTAGCGGTAGTGGCCCTATTAATCATCTTTCAACCAGAACTACGGCTGGCACTTTCCATGCTCAGCGTCAAAGGAAAAAAATATCGAGAAGTGACAGAATTTGATAAATTCTTGGATAGTATGGCTCAATCCATTTATCGTCTTTCTGAAAAACGTGTAGGAGCTTTACTTGTCCTTGAAAATCAAGATTCTTTAGATGAGTATGCCAATAAAGCTGTCATTATGAACGCCAATTTTTCATCTGAGTTATTAGAATCCATCTTTATTAAGACGACCCCCTTACATGATGGAGCTGTCATTATTCGAGGTACCACTATTCTCTCAGCAGCAACCATTCTTCCTTTAGCAGACGATAGTTCGCAACTGTCAAAATCTATGGGCACTCGTCACCGTGCAGGATTAGGAACAAGCCAACATACAGATGCGCTAATCATAGTCATCTCAGAAGAAACAGGTAAGGTAGCTATAGCAAGAGATGGAATAATGACTAGAGGCGTCAAAATTGATCGCTTTAAAGGCATTATGCGCAGCATATTTACGCCTCCTAAGACTACTATTCAATCCAGCTTTGATGCGATAGGACGCTTAAAAACATGGAAACGTTAATCTATAAGATATTTTTAGAGAATTGGCAACGTAAAATAGTAGCGGTTGCATTAGCAGTTATCTTGTGGTTATGTGTAAACTATTCTATAACCGCCACTAAAACTATCCTGGGCGTGCCCATAAGAATTATCAATTTGCCCGCTGATAAGACGATTCAGGGTTTATTACCTAATGGTATTTTAAATAAACGTATAGCCCTCACTTTAAGCGGAAGAAAAAATGTTATTCATGAATTGGAACCAGGGGATTTAGAAGTCTTAATTGACTCTTCAAGTATTGATCGGGACGAATGGGTGCTTCTCATCACTAAAAAAAATTTAATTAGCTTAAGTCCAGATATTGATCTTGCCCATAGCATTTCTAATGTGGAGCATCCGGAGTTTATTATTAAAATGAGTCGCCTTATCGCTGCAAAAATACCTATAACTATTCTCCCTCCAATTGGAAACAGCCCTCCTGGCTATGAACTCCTGGATATATGGCCTCAAAAGCTTATACAAACGCTAAGTGGTCCTGAAGAGGCGATCCAAAGCTTGAAAGCACGTGGCTTGGAAGTTGTCTTTGACTTAAATGAAATTACTAAATCCGAATTAGATGCTATTCACAGTGCTCATCTAAATGCCCAAAATGATGAAATTAGCTTCCCTATTCCTAATCATTGGAAAGAAGTGGCCATTCCTTTTCATAATAATAGTTTGGAAGAAATTAATGATCCTGAAGCTCAACATTTACGCATCGACTTTTTAAGAAATGAATTTATTCCCATCGATAAAGAAATTCCCATTCGCATCTTTTACCCTTTAAAAACCTTAGAAGATATCAATCCTCAAACGTGCACTTTAGCAATTAGTGATAAAGTAAAAGAACGGCATGGAACAACCATTTTTACTCAAAAAATATTCACCAAAAATGTCAGTAGCCTGTTTATGGAGATTATTAAACCAAATATGGAAATTGTTATCAGCGCGGCCCCCAAAAATGAACGAGAAACGTTACTTTGGAGCTTAGAAGTTGTGGCGGCTGAAGATTTAGAAAACACCTATGTCGCTTATTTCCTGGGTGATCTGCTAAAATCTCTTTATAACCCCGACATTGCTCTCTCCCCCCAGCACCAAGAAACCTTGTTACGCAAACGTTTCCGTGATTATTTGCAAAAAATAACCTTATATTCTTCCCCCGACCAAAAGTTACAGATTGACAGCTATTGGGAAGACAAATTTATTAAGGTCAAAAGCTAATTATGCCTTCCACACGTTTTTTTCTTTGCTCCAGGCTACAGGCCGGCCAGGAAGTTATCTTAGAGGGTAATGAATTTCATCATTTAGCGCATGTCATGCGTTTAGAAGAAGGTGAGCAAGCTGAATTTGTTAATGGCGCAGGAACCCTTGCGATAGGTGTTTTAAAGCAGCGAGAAAAAAAACAGGCTAGATTCGTTATCGAATCTTTCATTCAACAAGAAAAGACTGGCCCTGAATTAATCCTCGCTCAAGGATTGCCTCGGCTTAATCGTCTAGATTTTATCATTGAAAAAAGCACTGAATTGGGAGCTACTCAAATCTGGCTATTTCCCGGCCAAAGTAGTGAGCGAAAATCCCTTACTGAGCATCAATTGAAACGAATGGAGAGTTTAATGATTGCCGCTATGAAGCAATGTGGACGCCTCTATCTTCCGTCATTAGTCATTAAGCCTGCACTTAATCAATGGAACTCATTGAAAATTCCTGCTTTCTTTGGAGATGTGCGAGAGAAAGCTCCTTTCTTTTGGCACATTCATTCTCCCGGTAAAGAGGCCCTTTTTTTTATAGGTCCTGAAGCGGGCTTTACCCCAGTAGAGATAGAACGATTAGGGCAAATAGGTGCGCAGGGTGTGAAACTTCATCCAAATATCTTACGTGCCGATACCGCTGCTTTGGTTGCTTTAAGCATTATGAGCCAATAGATAAACTCCGGCAGGCATTCTTTATCCTTCCTCTATTGGAGGGAGATTCTCAAAGCCATCAAACAGCTGTTGTGCTCGTACATCCCAAGTATGCTCCTTCATCACTTTTTCACGTCCTTCAGCGATAACTTCTTCACGCTTTAAAGGTTTTTTCAAATATTCTTCTACCCAGGTGTTGACCTCCGCCCATGCGTGCGGCGAATAAATAAGAATGTTTTGCTCGTGTTCAAAATTTCTTCTGATCCAGAGATTATCGCTGGTAATAGGTAGAGCTCCACAAGCCAAACCATTAAAAATTCGTTCATGTGTACCATTTTTAAAAAAAGGCATGCTATTTAAGCATATTTTACTTTGTTTGAGGATTTCTAGGCCTTTTTCATAATTAACGGCCGGATGAATAGTCACATTTTGCATGGTTCTTAGGCTATGTTCCCATCCTAAAATGGGCTTTTCACGACGCCAGCAAAGATCTCCAAAGACATGGACCTGCGCATTTTTTATAGAGAGAATAAGCTCTGTACGATCTTTTCCGCGCATGTAGTTATCGACATAATAAGCATAATGAATAATTTTATCTTCTAATTCATTCTCATTATCGCAAGAACAAGCTTCCTCTTGCACTATTTTTTTAACCGCTGAATAGACGGAAGTCTTATTGTCGCTTAACACTATTTCAATTGCCTTTTCTATGATTTCTATATCATTTTTTTTCATTGTCTGACGCCAATAAGCACGCAAGTTTTCATGATCATAACAACTGCCTAAAAAGACAACTTCATAGGGTCTTTCTTGGTTCATAGCAGGTCCCAATTCCCTTTCTACAGCATGGGCAAGAAAAAAAGTTTTCGAAAAATTTTTAGAATAAATATAGTCGCAATCTCCATGGTCTACGCAGGTAATGATAGTATTTTTGCTTCTGAGTACATCTCTATAATTGTAGGCAGGATCGACAAAGAAGGCCAGATGAGGAACTCCCGTATGATCTGAAATATATTTGCCATCTTCTGAGATCATAGAATTAAATGAGCAGGTAAAAATGGTTTCCTGAGGATTACTTGCCCTTATAAATTCTCTACTCTGCTGCTGCAAAGTATGATAATCGATAATGCTTGTTTCAATGCCTAGACGATTAAAAGCTTCGGCGAAACGGGCACAAAAGTAGCGTTTAGATTCGTAAAGATTATAGTTAGAAAGAAAGGCGATATGCATATAAGATACTCTCCCATTATTCTTAACTTGCTATAACCTCCAATATTTTTCACCCAAAATTTACCTATTTCCTCATTTCCTTTTTAACTCTCCTTTGCTTGGCATACTTTTTGCTAATTTCTTATTAAGAAATAAATCATAACCATTCACAGTTGGCTTTATTTAACAAATTTAATGAAAATTTTAATATTAATAATTATAAAATTAATAATATAATTATAATTATAAAAAGATTTACCCATAAGATCTAATTAAGTAGGGAGTAATTCTATGTCAGTTCCCATATTTTCTAAATTGTCAAACCCTGTGGCCTCTTCTCAACATGATAGCCCTCCCAAACTCAACGGTTTTACCTTAGCGGCTGATGGCAAATCAGCTATTAAAGATGTTAAGCTTCAAGGAATAAAACTAAAATTTGTGGTCTCACTGGCTGATTGCAAATCTCCTGAAGATCAGCAAAAACGTTTAGCTTCATTTAGTTCAGAAAAAATTAGAAAAGCAGCTAGCTTAGCCATAGGATTGGGCCTAGGAAAAGAAAAAGAACTCAAACAAGTGAGCTTTGAGCATACGGCTGAAAGCAACTTATTAACAGCGACTAAACATTATGCTGATCAAAAAACTAATAAAGTCGATTCTAAATATTTTAACACCCTTGAAAAATTGTTAAGTGAGAGAGGAGATAAACCGGGTTTAAAGCGTCTAATAAAGCAAAAAAAATTGTACGAAAAAACTGTCCAGGCATGGAATAAACAGGGGAAATTAGATAAAAAAGCTGAAAGCATGGTAACTGCTTCTACAAAGATGTATTCAGAAAATATTAAGAAGCAGGTAACTAGCCAAATGCCAAAACAAGAAAGAGTTTCTAAACCCTTTCCTCCCCTTCCTCCCCTTCCCTCCAAAGCAGATTCTTCTCAGCAGGAAAAAATAGCTGGAACGGTTTCTAAAGAAGCAGAAAAGCCCTCTACCTTATTAGGTGCAGAAGAAGCAAAAAAATTTCATGCGTTCGAAGAGGAATTACTCGCTTTAGATTTACAAACTACCGGGGAAATAGAAAATCCGACAGGTAAAATTCTTACACAAGTAGATCAATCTGAAATCAATAAAGAAGAGACTTTGCCACCTAGCGATAAGAAGAAAGCTATATCAGAAGAAGACCAAGCAATCTTTAAAAAATTTGCTAAGCTTTTAGAAGAATTAAATGATGAAAATAAAGGCCTTACTCTTAAATCTAATGGGACAATTGAAATTGCAAAAAGGCGCATTTTAAGCTTAGGAAGTTTTTTTAACCAAGGACGCAGTAAAAGCAGCCAAGCGGCCTTATCAAAAATATTAGCTACAATAGATTCGACTCTCCGTAGTGGCTATGACCCTCTTATTCCTAACGACTCAGGAGAACCTTTAGATATAAGGAAGTTATACAATAACTTTATTCAAAGTTCATATGGTGAAAAATTGATTATGAATTCACCTTCTATGGCTCATATGATTGTTAATCATTCACTAGCAAAAATTAATGAAAATGATCCCGAAATGGGTAAAAAATTAGAGGGTCAGTTTACGCGTTTAACGGCTAGCGACGAATATGATGGAAAAGCCATCTTACAGTTTATTAAAGATTTGCCTTTCAGCGTGGCTATTGCTCAATACAAAAATTCTACCGATTCTACTTCTAGTGCGCACCTCAGTCAACCCACTACTTTAAATTTTAATCCTGTGCCACTCACTTCACAATTAGATCAAGTGATAAATGAACTTATTACTACCGAAAAAAGTTATCTTAAGAACATTCATTTATTGCTCCCTCATTCTTCTGAAAATAATGTTTTCCAACAACTATTGGATCATAAGGTTATCTCAGAAGAGGAACATGCTATTCTAACTCAAGGATGGCAAGAGCTAGCCAAGCAATCTGAATCATTAATTGGGCAGCTTGAGGCTATGCAAAAAAGCTCAGCAAATCCTTTAGAAGCTTTGGCTACTATTTTTTCTGCAAGCAATTTAGAAGATTACATAAAGTCTACAGGAATATTAGTTATAAAAAATATTCAACTCAATCGTTTGATAACAAAAATTTCAGGAACAGCAGAAGGAAAGAATATTTTGCAAGGCTTTGAGAATAAGCCTCCTTATGTCAATTTAGGCTCTATATTTATTGGTCCTGTGCAAAGGCTTCCTCGCTTAGAGATGTTAATGAAAGAAGTAAGTAAAAGAAGTGGCGATCAAAATTTAAGAGAAGCACAAGCAGTTGCTGCTTTGGAAACAAATATAAAGACGCAGTTAAACTTTATCAATTCATTAACTCCTACTTTATAATAAGCAAGATTAAAAAAGAAAAAGAGATAAATAGCTTAACTAGCTAAATTTAAAAGAGTTAGATAAGGAAGAAAAAAGGATAAACAAAGCAAGATAGAGTAATAGGAAAGGAGAAAAATTTTTAGCAGTGCTGTTTAGTAAAGAAAAAAAAAGCTTGGCGGCGACCTACTCTCCCACACTCTTGTGTGCAGTACCATTGGCGATAAGAGGCTTGACTTCTG
>NZ_JAEMUC010000043.1:0-101259 GCF_018342455.1 Neochlamydia sp. AcF95
GGGTCCGGGACAATTTTTAAAAATCCCATAATGACGGTGTTATCCTCTGACATGGCTTCTCCTGTATTAAAGGAAAACTTGTGAGGAAAATATTTTTACTTATCAAGTAAAATTAAATGCGTTAACCCTGGGAAAAGGAGCTTATGCAATGACTAAAAATAAAAATTATGATAAAGATCAAGTGGCCCCTTTTCCCTTTGATAAAATGCCTTATCAGGAAAAAGGAGATTTGGTGGATGAGTTTAATGATTATGATAGGGGCCAGCAAGAATTGGATTTAGGAGAAAGTGAATGCCCTACCCGCTAACGCAGTTTAGGAGATAAAAGAGGCGCGGGGCACCAGCCATAAGGAGCATGCTAGCTAGACCACTTGGCATTTAAAGGAGCTTTTAGGAGTAGCCCAGAGGTTAAGGGATGCTATTCTTAAAAGCTCCTGAATAAAAGATAATTATCTGCCACTTCTAAATTTTTTCTAATAAGCCATAATGAAAATTGCATTAAAAGTGTTACATAGATTGCCTTAATTAAAAAAAAATTGGTTTTTTAAGCTTCTGTTCTGCACTAGGGAGGACTTGCATCCAACATTTAAACGACCAGCTTTTTAAATGTGTATGCGTCCTCTCTGCCAGTTAGAATCACACCTTTCTACATTAGGCAAAACGATGATTAACTAGGGGGGAAGACTGGCAGCGTAATCTCGCGCTGAGCTATTTCCAAAAGTTTTTCTCCCATACGTTTTTCCTCTTCCAAAGAAAGCTTCATTAAATTGACTATTTCTTTTTGTTTATAATGTCCACACAAGAAGCAAATAAGATTATAGCAAGCTATCTCATAATGTTCGACCTTATGAGCAGCATTTATCAAGGCAATATCGTTAGAATCTGTATCGGCAAAATGCCTGATTAGCTCTTTCCCTTCGTTAAGGATGCCATCCATGCCTTTACTACGATCTGTAAAATTAAGATCTAGTAAGGTTTTCATCAGTTCTCTTCCTTTATCAGCAAAATTAGGAATTCCTTGAATTTTACTAGAGGAGGGATCAATATCTAGCATCCCAAAACTTTGTTGCAATCGTCCTATTTGGTCTTCTGTCTCTAAAATATGAGAGGAAAAAGCATCTTTTAATGCTTGGTTAGAAGCTTTATTAGCTAATGTCTTTAAATTATCATAGGTTTCTTTTTCAGCATTGTAAAGATGTCTAAGACCTGTCTCTAAAAATAGGTCTAAAGCTGAATTCTTTTCCATATAAGCCTCCTTATAGCTTACTAATTTTTTTAATAAAAATATAATAATGCTTAAAATTGTGCTAAGATGTTTTTTAGACGTAAATGCAGGAGAAGGTTAGATTAAATCATTTTACTGCCTCTATGTTTAGTTTTCTTTCCCTTAAGTTGTGCACTATTTTTTATCATTTTTATGGGAGCGGATAGGCGCACCTCCATCATTATTGCAATAATAAATTTGGAAGCCTTTAAAAAAAATAAGGGTAGATCGATTTCTTTGAAACCTGTGTAGAAGGCTTTTGGTTAATCTAAGTTTTAAATGTTTTTGGCATAATAAAAGCAATCTTAATGAGGATTAAAGATTACTTTATGGAGAAGATTCCTGGTGAGAATAATTTCCTTCCTCCCCTTAAGTTTTAAAAAAGCTTTTTTTCCTCGATAGATGAAAAGCTGATCAAACTGTTTTTATCTTACAAGCCATCAACCGATAGGATTAAACTTCTTTTGCCTTTTTGAAAAAGGTCCAAAAAAGATAACCCTAGAAAATCTAATCTTAAAGTTTTTTTAAGCTAATTTATCCTAGCTAAACTAGCTGATGAGGGGATTAGGATTTTAAAAAATTTATAGTTGTAGATTTTTTTGATTTTATTAACTTGAAAATATAGTTTTCTAGTCTTACGCTATTCTTGAGGTACCTTTAACATAAGGAGGCTGATATGTCAGTAGATGTATTTGAGACAACTTTACAAAAAACCCATGAGTGGCTTAAAGATCTTATGAAGTTACTGGGATGGACTGACGAAAAAAAAGCTTATTTGGCTTTAAAAGGAACACTGCAAGCTTTGCGTGATCGTTTATCCGTAGAAGTGTCTGCGAAATTAAGTGCTCAATTGCCTATGTTAGTCCGAGGATTCTATTATGAAGGATGGAAGCCGTCTATAATGCCCGTTAAGGTTAAAACTACGGAAGAATTTTTAGATTTTGTAGCTTTTCACTTTAATAGCCTAGCATTAGTACAATATTCTGATGTAGAAAAAATAGTGCGTGCTGTATTCGAAGTAGTTACCCAGCATGTCTCTAAAGGAGAAATTGAACATATCAGGCAAGTTTTGCCTCTTCCTATCGCTGAGCTTTGGCCTTCTTCTTAAGGTTAGTAAGGCTTTTACCTTTCTACTGAAGGTGTTGCAAAGAAGAACTTACCGCGCTTTTGCCTTGAGCCCTTTAAAGGCCAGGCAAAAGCTTTGCTATAAACGCTTAAATGTAACTTTTAAAATTTTCCATTAGCTATTGTAGTGATCTATAATCTCTCTTAATTTCTTATCATTTAAATTTTTCTTTTCTATCTTTAAAAAGCTTATCTTATCAACTTATGTAAAATATAGGACGGAGCCAAGCATTCAACTTATTTTTTTCTCTTAAGGCTATAAATTTTAACTAGAAAGCGGCTTATAAAGAGTTTGTCTTCGCAAGTTTCCCTAGGGGATTATGTATAATAACTCCTCTATTTTGAATAATACGCTTTAAAAAAACTAAGTCCGCATACCTAGCCCTCTGAAATTTGCCTCTCTACTTAATGAGAGGAATTTTATAAAGTACGGGATTACATAAAAAGTAGCTTGAAAGCGTATAACTTAAAGTTTTTCTATTAAAAAGTTTGTCTTTTGCCTTTTGCTTGCTAACAGTCTCATCTAAAGCTCTCTTAAGAGCGAATGGCCATCTTTGCCTAGTGTAAAATGCGACGCAATGAAAAATTTTTCTCTGTAGGAAAAAAAGGTAATAAAAAAACTTGCATTTGAGAGAAATGAATGTTAAATGAATATTTTATCTGTAAAAGTTGAAGAAAACCCATAAATTTTTTAGGAGTGTTAGAATGAATAAAAAAGATCTCAAAAAACTTGCTTTGCTAGGTATTACAGGCGGCGTAATGATGGCTTCTCACGGTTCTATTTATGCTGATACTAGCAATCATTTAGCAACACCTGGAGTGCTCATGGCTAGCGGTTGCGGAGCTGGCACATGCGGAAATCAAGGCAAACCCTCCTCTGGTTTAAATCGTGAATCTCGTATCATCGCTGAGGCTGATGAAAGCCTTAAAAGTAGCTCTGCTACTCAATTGATGACGGAAGATCAATTGAAAAGCCAATTGAATGAACAAGGTAAAGAAAATTATAATAGTTTGAATGCAGAAGGGAAAGCTTTAGCACAGAAGTTAGCTAGCAGAACATGCAAAGGAAATAATGATTGCAAAGGCTTAAATTCTTGCAAAACAGAGGAGCATAGCTGTGCAGGCAAAGGTTCTTGTGCAGGATCGAGCGCTTGCAACTTCAAAGATAAGAATCTTGCTATCAAAGTTGCAGCACAAAAACAAGCCGAAAAACGTGCACAAACCAATCAAGGCTCTAATTAAGGTTTGACTCCTAGTGTGTGCATATCTTTAAGTTTTAAATGCTTGGATGTGTGCACACTTTTGGTAGCTTTTATTGCTAATTAAATAGAATTTAAATTGATAGGCTATTTTATAAGCACTTAACCTTTAAGCTTTGGTTAACTTTTTTATTCATGATTGAGCTTAAAAAACTTATGATTCGGACAAGAGGAGAGAAATGAAGAAAAGAGATCTTAAAAAATTGGCGTTATTGGGCTTGGCAGGTGGCATGATGCTTTCGCAATCTGTCCATGCGCAGCAGCCTTCTTCCCCTACTTATCCTACCCTGTTAGCTGCCGTCTCTACTCCTGACAAAAGCAGTCCTCCTTCGGCCCCTTCTACGGCTACTACGCAAGCTGAAGTCGATCCTAATGCTGGTAATCTAGGCTATCATCTGATGGATGAAGAGGAGTTGCTGCTTGAGCTTAATGAGGAGGGCCAGCAAAATTACCAAGCTTTAGATGTAGCTAATAAAGAATTAGCACGGCAGGTGGCAAGCGCACGTTGTGGAAATACTAATCAATGTAAAGGGCTAAATGCCTGTAAAACTGATAAGCATGAGTGTGCCGGGCAAGGCTCGTGCAAGGGTCAAGGTAAATGTGCAATCGCGGACAAAAACCTTGCTGTTAAGCTAGTTTATGATAAAATGATGAAAAAAAGGGCACTTGCTAACGGAAATTAAACTTTAAATACCAGGCCTATATTTTTGAAGTTCTAGAAATTTTTCTTCATCAAACGGGTAGTAGGAACAAAAAAATTTAAGTATTGCCAGGATGGCTATGAAAAATGCAAACATTCCTAACTTAGGAATTGGAATAGGTTTAAGGCATGTACACTACGAAGATATTTTTCGCTTACAACCTGAAATTGACTGGTTTGAAATTATTAGTGAAAATTTCATGGTGGAAGGTGGCAAACCTCTTGAAAATCTTGAGAAAATTTTAGCTAAATATCAGGTCGTGCAACATGGAGTAGCTCTAGGAATCGGAAGTGCTGAGCCTTTAGACTACACTTATTTAAAAAAACTTAAAGCCTTAACACGTTTAACCAAGACCCCTTGGTTATCTGATCACTTATGTTGGGGGCATCTGCCCGGCGCTCACTATCATGATTTACTTCCCTTGCCTTATACCCAAGAAGTCATCAACTATGTAGCTGAAAGAGCACGTATCGTACAGGATTACTTAGAAATTCCTTTTGCTCTTGAAAACCTTTCTTCTTATGTAGCTTTTCAAGAGGATGAGATGCCTGAATGGGAATTTTACACGGCTGTTGTAGAGAAAGCTAACATTTTTATGATGTTGGATGTCAATAACATTTATGTCTCTAGTCGCAACCATGGCTTTGATGCGCAAAAATATATCCAAAACCTTCCTTATGATCGGGTGTTGCAAATCCACTTAGCGGGCCATAGCGATCATGGCGATTATGTATTAGATACCCATGATAATTATGTCCGCGATGAAGTGTGGGATTTATATGCCGATATTTATCCCCGCACAGGGGGTGTTTCCACTTTACTTGAATGGGATGATAATTTTCTTAGTTTTCAAGAAACTTGGGAGGAGGCTCTAAAAGCAAAAAAGTTTCAGAAATATTTACATGACAAGGCTAGCCTTGAAAGACCGATGCGCCAATTGCAAGGGGTAGAAGTGTGAAGGCAATGGAATTAACGTTAGATAAGCAAGTACCCGCTAACCTTAGAAAGCTGCAAGAGTGGTTTGCAAGTATACTAGTAAGGCCTGTCGATCAAGATAGCCGTATGAATCCTATCTCTCCTTCACAAGAAAGCATGGAAGAAGAAGCATTTGACTACATTGTTCCTAGCCCTACTTTAAGGCCCGCTCAACGTATAGAGCTTTATAATCAGCAATATTGGTGGAGGCTTTTAAGCATTTTGCATGATGCCACACCTCTTGTGGTGCGCCTGTTTGGATATCATGACTTTAATGAAAAAATTGGCAAGCCTTATCTTACTCATTATCCTCCTGATACCTGGTCGTTAAATTTTCTTAGTGATCGGCTTCCTCGGTGGATAGATGAGAACTATCAGGAAAAGGATAAACAATTAGTATTAGATGCAGCAAAGATTGACGCCGCTTTAAACTATTCTTTTTTTGCTGCCCATTATTCACCTGTAAATGCCCATACAATAGCAGCAGGGATGGATAAAACTCTTAAACGTCGCATGTGTTTACAACCTCACGTTTTCTTATTTAATTTGCGTTATGATATGTTTGCTTTCCGTCAGGAAATGATCAAACAAGAGGTAGAATACTGGGAAAATCATGATTTTCCTAACCTAGCTCAAGATCGTCCCCATTATTTTGTGGTATACCGTAATAGTAAAAATAATTTACAGTGGGACGAAATTGACTTTTCTGCTTTTCGTTTCCTAAATCTTTTTTCAACAGGGACCAGTCTTGAAAAAGCCTGTGAATGGCTTGAGCAACAAGATGAGCAGCTTTATGCTGAGGCAGCAAGCAAGCTACATCTTTGGCTTCAAGAATGGGTGTTCCGGCAATGGCTATATTTTGATGATAAACAGTCGTGAAGCAGCATTTTTCGCCCTCTTACATTCCTTAAAAGGGGAGAGCTTTATTTCCGAATATTTAGAGGAGTGGTTTAAAAAAGAGCAGCCTTCTTCTCAAGATTATCAATTAGCCCATCAAATAGCGTACGGTTCTGCTCAGATGGCACTAGCCTTAGATTATTTGGCTTTGCAGCTCTCTGAAAAGAAAAAGATGCGTTTAAAGTTAAAAGAAAAAGCTTTACTCCGTACAGCTTTATATCAATTTTACTTCTTAGACAAGCTCCCTCATTACGCTATTGCGGATGAGTCAATCAAGATTGCAAAGAAGCATTTTCATTCTTACTTTGTTGCTTACTTAAATGCTATATTAAGGAAGCTTTCTTTTCTTTCTTTAAGTCTACCCCAAGGGATGGATCCATCTTCTCTTAGTATCCGCTATTCGTTCCCCCTTTATTTTATTAAAGCTCTCAACAAGCACTACGGCTTGCAGACGACAATAAAGATTTTAGAGGCTAGCAATAAGCCTGCTTTAACAATGGCTCGGCTAAGAAATATAGTAGCAATCCCGACAGAGTGGAACACAGTTATAGAAAAGCCAGTCAAGGTCATTACCGTCCCTGCTTCTGAGGTTAAAAGGGTGGCTTCTTCTGCAAATTATTATATTCAAAATGTTACACCAGCAAGCTTAATAGGGAATCTTTCTCAAGAAATAAGCAAAACTCCTACCAGCATTTTGGATCTATGCGCTTCGCCTGGCGGTAAAACTTTGGCCCTACATGATTTTTTCCCTCAAGCAGCCCTATATGCCAATGATGTCTCCTTGCCAAAAATACAAAAATTAAAAGACAATCTTACAAAATATGGTGTGCAAGCTCAAGTAAGCTGCTGTGAGGGCGAGAAGTTAAAATTTGATAAAAAATTTGATCTTATCGTTTTAGATGTGCCTTGTAGTAATAGTGGGGTTTTGAGTAAACGCCCTGAAGCTCGCTGGAGATTAAACGAAGATCAAGCAAAGCAGCTTAAAATCATCCAGCTCAATTTGTTAAAAAATGCTGCTCATCTGTTGGAAAATGAGGGTGAAATTTGGTACATGACCTGCAGTATTCTCCCTGAAGAAAATGAAGAGATAGTAGCTATAGCGTGCCAAGAACTGGGGTTAATGAAAAAGAAACTTATTTCCATCTTGCCTAACGCAGAAGGATGGGATGGAGGCTTTGCCTGTCGCTTGGTTAGTCGGACCTAATCTAACCTAAAGTTTTCTTAGCGCCTGCATTTTAAAAGGAGGTTTTCTTTTTCTCCTTCTTTAGCTTTTTTCCTCGCTTCATTTCATTCCAACGTCCCTGCATAAAAGAGAGGATTCAATCTTTTCCCCTAATTTTTTATCTGGCCCTGTGGATTTCTAAAAATTCCTTTCCTAATGCTTCTAAAAGCTTACGATAAGTGGGAAATCCTAGCTGATGATCTATAAGGGGAAGACCCCAGGAGCTAGGTAAAAATGTAATATGCTTTTGAGGATCTAAGAAAGATTTAATATAGGTAATAGGATCTAAATAGCAGACCGCATCTCCAAGGCTTACATAGTTAATCACATTTTGAAATCCCCCTGCTGCCAGTAGGCAAGGAGATCCAAAAGTATATACGTCTATCATATTTAGCTCTTCAGCTGATAAAAGACCTTTAGCTCTTAAGGTATCAGAAGCCCCAATACTATGCGCATAATGAATAATTCTTCCTCCGCCTTCCACACCGCCTATTTGTGCTATCAATTCCCGCCACTTTGAAGCAAGCTGTTTAGCTTGAGGAGAAACCCATCCACATCTAACGGCTAGAGATTTTAGAAAATCGTAAGTCCATCCTTCAGTGGGGCGGAAAATATAGTGGATGTTATTGTCCCCATGAAATTTTGAAATTATTTCTAAGCTATACATGACATCATGGCGAGCATTTAAAATCCCATTAATCAAAGTAATTCTGACTTTGTCATTTATTTCTCCTTGCCCTATCACCCCTGCTTCATTCTTTCCTATATAAAAGCCACAGATGCCTAAGGTCAGCTTTCCAAAAATAGCGCTGGCTGTTCCTTCAATCTTCTCATTAAAATTATGTTCCAATGAAAGATGTGTAGACATGAAGGCGTGCATATTGCGAAGTAAGCTAAAAATTTGCTGACCGATATCGGTAACTTGGGAGTAAATAGCGCTCCATAGGTTACTAAAAGAGAATAGGCCATAAGGGTCCATGCGATTGATGGGATTATTAGAGGAAAAAGCATAGAGGTTAGGGCTTTCCATCGAACCTAAGGGATCTTGTGTGGTCCATTGGCCTAGGGAAGGATCGTAGTAACGTTTTCCAAAATAAATCAGTCCAGACTCTAGGTCCATTCTTTTACTGGAAAAGCGCCATGGATTATTGCAGAAGGAGGGCTCTCTCTTTTCTTCCCCAAAAGCAGAATAATGGGCTTGTTCTATCAAGGTTTGATCGGCAAGTGAGATAAGTCCACAGACTGAGCCGCGATGATCATGGAAAGGAACGTATACTTGATCTTCTATTTCTAATAGGACGGCGCTGCCGATTTCTGCTCCTAGCCCCTCACCTAGCACACGCAATTCAGTTATTTGATTTTTATCATTGACTGCTCCAATTTCATTTAAACCATCATAAAGATATTTTTGTTCCCATTTTTTTTCGCCATTAGAAGCAAAACATGTTTTTGACAAGCGCCGATGAAAAAGATCATAAGTATATCGATAAACTTCCCCGTTATTCTGGCGCATAGTTATCATGCGGTTCAAAGCATCATATTCAAAACGAAGTCTCTTACCTTCGATTATCTTTTCTTTCAAATTGCCGTTAGCATCATAACAATTGTGGGTGTTATGGTAACCGATTAGTTGCCCCAAAGGATTAATTGCGCACTCTTCATAATTTTTAGACGTTTGATTTCCTAGCCAGTTATAGGTGTAGGTGTTGCTAAAAAGTCCTGCTTCATTTGTTAGGTAGTTTTGATCATCGTAAATAAAATTGTGCTTATATTCCCCAGTAAAATCTTTAAAAGTAATCTTTTCGATAATCTGCGGCTTTTCAGGCAAATAATGGATAGCTTCAGACCAAAAAGGCGTAGAAATATGAGTAAGATAACCTTTGCTATTATAACTACGTAGCTCTTGACCTATGCCGCCCGCCAAGTCACTAATCAGTGGATGACCATTTAAATTTCGCTCTTGATACTTATGAATCAAGGGATCTTTTAAAAGACGCTGCCTCTCAATTTCTCTAAGGTAGAGACTGTCGTAACTATATTTAATGGAAGATGTATCCGGAAGATCTAATTGAATGCAGCGGTTGAGCTCATCATAATGCCGGGTGGTTTTTAATCCGTTGCCTTGTACTTCTTCTAATAAGCATCCGTCGAGAGAAAACGTGCGCCGTGTAGATAAGGAATGAACTTTATCTTCAATATGGGTGATATGCTGGAGAGAATCATAGGAAAGAATATAGTGGATCGTAAGATCAGAAGAATGAAGGGAAGAAAGGTTGCCTAGAGAATCATATTCATAAAAAATGGTCACCCCATCCGGCTTAAGAAGGGCACTTAGCTGGCCTGCCTCATTGTAAGTATACTGGGTAGTCATAGGTCTTACTGTACCAAATCCTTCAATGCATCTAATAAGGCGATCATAGGAATCATAATGCCATACTGTACTGATGGTTTTGCCGTGGCTTAAAAAGTAAGTTTCCTTAGCTTTATGATTATTCATATCCCACTGTAATTCTTGTAAGGAAAGTATGTCACCTAGACTGTTTTTCTTGGTTATCTTCACAGGTCGTTTCATCGCATCGTAAAGAGTGAGAGTCACATTTCCTGACGGGTCAGTCACAGCTTGTTGAAGTACTTGCTGTCCTAGAGAATTGAAAACAAGCTCTTCAATGGGAGAAGGTTGTATAGGGGTGGGTTCTACCCAACTCATTTTTTGTATCTTGCCCTTGGTATTTTCAAGACGGGTAGATTTTAAATCATTTTTAAAATCATATTCTTTAATAGTGGCAATAAAATTTTCAAGATGGGGGCCATACCATTCTTTAGAAATAGTCTGTTGACCTAAATGATTATATTCATAGGTTAATCGCTTACTAATAGTTTTCCCTGTCATTTGCTCGAGAGCTTGTAAACGGCCCATATAGTCGTATTTATAACAGATTCTTCGACCTGTGGCCTCCCTTGCTTCTAATAAATGGAAGGCATTATGAATAAAAGTAGTGGCTTTGTATAAAGCGCCTGTTTTATCAAAAGCTTCATTTTTAAAGAGTCGCCCTAAAGGGTCACGATGATAAACTATATAATTTCCTTGAATATCAAAAGCAACTTTTAAGGATCCATCCAAATTATAAATAAATTTTTCCACTCTTTGATCAGGGTAGAGGATGAGGATAGGCTTACCATAAGCATTGTATTGAGTGTAAGTAGTACAACCTTTTGCATCCGTTTGGGCTATCACGCGATTAAGTACATCATAACTCGTCTGCTTAGAGGGATTGATAATGTTAAGGTTTTCGTCCAAGACGGCCGGATAAATCACTTGAGTCTCACGACCTAAGCTATCATATTCATAGGTAGTTTGATTACCACACTCGTCAATAAATGCTCTCTTATTGCCTTTTAAATCATAATGAAAGTAAGTTTTTTTAGTCTGATCATTGTTATCTAAAACTTCGCTACTAATTAAACGATTGGCAAAATCATAGGTATGGATAATTTGTTGTGAGATACCTGTAGGGCTGATACATGTTTGTTTTAATAGATTGCCATTTAAATCATAGCTCTTCTCGGTAAGCCCTTTAACTTCATCGGATGAAGTAATAAGCTTTTGGCGCTCATCATAGGTGTTATTTATGGAATAATAATGTTGATTATTCGCATCGTAATAGTCTTCTTGAATAACCTTCGCTTGATGGTTGTAGTGATAGATGATTTTTTTTATAAGATGAGTTTGGCCGGTAGAAAGATTCAATGCCCTCTCTTCTATGCTTTCTGGTAAACCTAAGGCAGGATGGTCCGTACGATAACTAATTGTTTTTATCTGCCTTTCGCTGACGTTGGTAAGGTCGTTTATATTTTTTGAAGATCCATCGTCTTTGCTAAAGGTGGTGACCTGCCCAGCTTGATTGTAAGAGTAAAATTCTCTTAGAATAATTTTGTCGTTAATGCATGTTAACTTGGACTGAAGGTAGGGAGTATTAGGGAAATATGCATAAATTATTTTTTTTCCATTATCTTCTTCTGTGCTCTTTAGAAGATCATTTGCATATTCATAGGTTATGCTATAATGCTCTATCCCATTTTTTAAAGGATAAGCATCGTGGCCTATTTGAATAGCTAGCGTGCATGTGCCAGTAAGGTTGCCATATAGGGTTTCTTTAATTAAACGCTGTTGGTTGTCATAAGAAAAGGAGTGGGCAATAAGAATAGTACCCTGAGCATCGGCTATATAACGGGTACGAAGCTGTTTGCTGTTTTCCTTTTTTCCTAAAGCTTGAGTCCATATTAATTTTTCTAGGCGAGAAAATTGGCCGGCTGAATCGTAATTTTCAATATCTGTTATATATCCATCGCAGAAGCGATAAATGGTTTTGCAATTAAGAGCATCATAGACCTCCGTAGACCCTTCATGATAAACAAAGCTACGAGTAACAATAGCGGTGGCATCTTCTCCTACAGGGCTTTTTTGAACTTTAACTTTTCCGGCATGAGGATGGCCTTTTTCATAATATTCGTATTCTACATAACGGCCTTCTGGTAATTCGCGTCGGTTGATAAGGTAACCTTCTTGGGAAGGGTGCTTTTGATAGTAATAAGCAATAGAAGGAGCGCTTGAGGAAATGACTTCGGCAATTAAACGAGGATTACGGAAGCGATAGGTGATTTGCTGGTTATCATGGGTTTGAATGATGCATTGCTTATAAGGATCATCGCTATGTTGAATGTTCAACCAGCTATAGAGATGCTTATCAGCAAAGTCAGAGGCTTTTACAGCTTTTAAGCGATTTTGCTGATCATATTCATACGAGATTTTGTGCGTAGAGGTAAAATGGCCTGCCTCTCCTGGCGTAGATGCGTTAAATAGGTTAGGGAAGTTACACTGCCATCCCGATAAAAAACAGTCTTCTCCCGTGTGATATCTGCGCAGGCTGAGAGGAGCCGGCCCGCTAAGATGTAAATCGTTTTGAGCTTCCGTGTACTGGCCGGTCATGATATTTACTGAATCAAATACATAAGTAGGATTTTGCCACTCATGCAAGGAAGGTAATAATGAAGAAGAGGGGAGCTCTTGCGTATAGGCACCGTAGGAATTGATGAATAAAATAATAAATAAGCAAATAAGCTTCTTCATGAACTAACCAAAATTAAATAACAGAAATAGCTTAACCAAGAATAAACTTAAAGGGCAAGAGACAATCTATTTATAATGAAATTTTATGATTTAAAAATAAAATTTACATATGATTTTTTTAGCTTCTCTTTCTTATATTTTTTTCTGAAATATTTTTCGGCCGATTTCACTTTAGCTTCGCAGGGAGAAAAGAGTTAGCTCAAGTAAAAACGTGCTTGAAGATTGCTTTTAGCTTTCTTATTCAGCAAGCTCAGTTTTTAGCTGATAAAGAAAAGACTATGTTTCATTAGCTAAACAGATGCTTTAATGGAAAATTGTTGATAAAAAATATCAATTAGAAAAAAGATTAGGTTAAATGCCAGTTAATGACAAATGTTCTTATTTTGAATAAACGCCTCTGGATGTGATTCGGTAGCTACAAGTTGTAACTGACTAGCAGAAAGAGCAGGCGTATACAGAGACAAAGCAAAAAGCATTAAGAGATAGTATCGTAAAAAAATCCTATCCATTTCCTCAGCCCTTTTTAGCTGTTTAAAGGTGTTAAGTCTAAGGAAATTTTGATTTTCAAGCAGTAAAAAAAGAGACTTAAATTGAAAATATTTTAATTTTGAGTTTAATCCTTAGTTTTATCAGTCAATTTATATTTTTGCAGCCTACTATTAGGCTTTTCAGGTAATGTGTAGATAATTTTTCCTTGTTTAAGCAACGAAGAGAGAACTTTTTTTAATCCCCCTGAAATGTGTTTATGTCCCAGGATTTGAGATGTTTCACTCTTCGATAAAGATTCTTTTCGAAGCAATTTTATCACTTCTTTTTCCAAGGACTCGGGCCTTGACTCGGGTCTGACTTTTTCGGCTTCTTCTGCCTGTTCTTCGGGCCTTTTCCCTGTGGCAAAGAAAGACGAGGGCAAGAAAGTAGTAACGACTGATTCCGCTCGCATTTCCCAAGTGGGCTTAGGGTTTCCATTTTCTTTACACCAGTCGATAATATTGAGGGTACCCATTTATGGCAAAGGCTCAAATAGAGACCTTAATGAAAAGAGGTGTGATCGAATATACGTTATTTGATAAGAACTTAGCTGAAGTCAAAGAAGATGGGATAAGATATATTCTTAAACGTAATCGTGTGCGCGCCCAGGAAATCGCCCATTCTCGTCTCAGCAAGCTAGCTAGCATAGAAAAATAAGTCTCCGCGCAAAATGTTTATCTACATGCATATCGCAAAGCACAGGTAGAAGTAGCCCTGAAAAAAATTAAAGCTAAAATCGAGCGTTTAGCGCTTAAAACTTGCGTGACAGCTAGTGCGCAAGATAGAAGCTTATCTATATGCCTTAATCAGGAAATGCTAGCTGAGGATGTTAAGCTAGATGATTGCTATGTGATTAAAAACGATCTTGGTTGCGAAGAAGTGAGCATGCAAGAAATACATGATCGTTATAAAGATTTAGCTAGGGTTGAATCAGCTTTTAGAACAGTAAAAAGCGATCTTGAAATAAGGCCAGTCTATGTATGTTCAGAAGAAAGTACAAAGGGCCATGTTTTAATTGTAATGTTAGCCTACGTGATTATCAGAGAGCTTGATAAAGCCTGGAAGGACCTTTATTTAACAGTAGAAGAGGGCTTACGCAGTTTATCTACTTTAACATTAATAGAATGGACAGTAAATGAAGGCTTAAGTTTTCAGCAAATCCCCGAACCACGCCACCAAAACAGACAAATGCTTGAAGCCTTAAAAATAGGGTTACCAAAAGTTTTATCAAAGAATCATGAGCCTGTAGTCACTAGAAAAAAACGTAGACAAAAAACATAAGCTTTTAATAATCAAAAGCTTGTTTACTACTAATTAGTTTTAAAAAATGGAACTTCCGATTTAGGAGCAGCCACAGGTTTTGGGGATTAAGTGACGCGGCAATTCTGGTTTGGCTAAAAGAAAGAGATTGATTCTTTGCTTTATTTGAGAAAAACAGCTCTTTTTAGCTCAATGTTTTACTTCTTCTACCGCATGATGAAATATACGCCTAGCTTCTTCCTGCCAAGAAAGGTTGTTCTCCCAGCTATAACACTCTGTAGAAAAAGAGAAAAACTTCTTGTCCTTATAAATGTGAAGGTTAGTCTAACTTTGCTTAGTTGCGGGAGGAAAGCGGATGACTTGCTTAAAGTAAGAGGGCTAAAAGTTTTTTATTTCATTTAGCCTACCCAGATCTTAAAAGTACTTACCATTCTACAATTGAAAACGTTGCCTTATTCTTTCTGGAATATCTTTCAAAGGATTTTCCGCTAATCCAAGCTTTTTCAGCCGAGACAACCGTCCGATTTCTGCAGGCAGAACGGTGAGCTGGTTTTGATTTAATTTAAGCCTTTGCAGCTGAGACAATAGACCTATTTCTGCAGGCAGAGCAGTGAGCTGGTTTTCTCTTAAATCAAGAATTTGTAGCTCAGACAACTGCCCGATTTCTGCAGGCAGAGTGGTGAGCTGGTTTTGATTTAAGTGAAGATATTGCAGCTCAGACAATTGCCCGATTTCTGCAGGCAGACTGGTGAGTTGGTTTTGATTTAAGTCAAGCTGTTTCAGCTGGGACAATTGATCTATTTCTACAGGCAGAGTGGTGAGCTGGTTTTGATTTAAGAAAAGATGTCGCAGCTGAGGTAGCCGCCCGATTTCTTCAGGCAGAGCGGAGAGCTGGTTTTGATTTAAGTCAAGCACTAGCAGCTGAGACAGATGCCCGATTTCTGCAGGAAGAGTGGTAAGCTGGTTTTGATTTAATTCAAGCCTTTGCAGCTTAGGTAGCTGCCCTATCTCTGTTGGAAGAGCGGTAAGCTGGTTTTGGCTTAAATCAAGCTCTTGCAGCTGAGATAGCTGCCCAATTTCTGCAGGCAGAGCGGTGAGTTGGTTTTGATTTAAGTAAAGATGTCGCAGCTGAGGTAACCGACCGATTTCTATAGACAGAGCTGTGAGCTGGTTTTGATTTAAACAAAGCCCTTGCAGCTGAGACAATGGACCTATTTCTGCAGGAAGGCTGGTGAGCTGGTTTTGATTTAAGAAAAGATATTGCAGCTTAGACAGCTGCCCGATTTCTGTAGGCAGGCTGGTGAGCTGGTTTTGATTTAATTCAAGCGTGTGCAGTTTAGACAATTGCCCGATTTCTGCAGGCAGGGCGGTGAGCTGGTTTTGGTTTAAGTTAAACCATTCCAGCTGAGACAGCCGCCCAATTCCTGCAGGCAAAGTGGTGAGCTGGTTTTCTCTTAAGTCAAGCGCGTGCAGCTTAGACAATTGCCCGATTTCTGTAGGTAGAGCGGCGAGCTGGTTTTCTCTTAATTCAAGCCGTTCCAGCTGGGACAGCCGCCCAATTTCTGCAGGCAAAGTGGTGAGCTGGTTTTGATTTAATTCAAGCGTGTGCAGCTTAGACAATTGCCAGATTTCTGCAGGCAGAGCGGTGAGCTGGTTTTGATTTAAGAAAAGATGTCGCAGCTGAGGTAGCCGACCGATTTCTGCAGGCAGGTTGGTGAGCTCGTTTTCTCCTAAGCCAAGAACTTGTAGCTCAGATAACTGCCCGATTTCTGCAGGCAGAGTGGTGAGTTGGTTATGATCTAAGTAAAGATATTGCAGCTGAGACAATTGGCCTATTTCTGAGGGTAAATAAGTCAAGCCTATTCTAGATAAATCTAAAGCCGTGATGTTTTCACGATTTTCTGCAATCCAATCTCTAAAAAGCTCTCCTTTTTTTCCTAGAAACACGTGCTTAATTTCTTCTCGGCTCAAGTATTCTTCCCCACCAGGAAGTTTTTTCCAAAGTAAAAGGCGATTAATATTTAGAAGATAGGAAGAGTAGTTAGCCAGAGTAAGATACCTCTTTTCTTCTATTTGCACTTTAAACTCTAAAGCTGAAAAAGACTTGGCTAAAGTAAAGATTCGCCTAAAGATTGCATTTACCTTTGCGGCCTCAGAAAGCTTTTCTTCTAGCTTATAAATCCTATCTACAATAAGAGCCTGCTCCTTAACATTTCCTTGAGGAACATGCACTTTACCTATTTGCTTATAAAGAGAAGGCATGACTTCAGAAGCCAGCAGATGATGCCATCTTTTACAGACGCTAAATAAGGAAGGAACTACGCAAGCCTCTAAGATAGGGAGTAGCAATTCATTGGGCAAGCTTTCAATAGAGGCCGAAGAGATAGGATGCATTTTATTTCTTAGGTAGTGATAAATTTTCAGCATTTTTATTATTTAAAGACAATGTATAAAAATTAAAAAAGCAAGTCAAACGAAATCATAGCCTTATCATCGCGAGGGTATCGGCTAACTTGTTAGGCAAAGTGCAAGCTATTATGCCTTTTAGGTGATAGCTAGATATAGAAGGTTTTTGCTCAGCTTTGGGCCGACCAGGCATAGCATGCTTTTGGCTATCATTTGAGATCCTATAATTTGTATATATTTAAGTCTTTACAAAATTATCTAATAGACGCTTAGCAACGTTTGGGCATGAAAATTCTTGCTGCATGAGCTTAATAAAGACTTTGGCTTCTTTTTCACTGCCCTTAAGGTAATGCTTGGCTAAAGTACGGCAAGCCCTTAAAATAGGAACTAGGATTTCACTAGGCACTTGTGCAAGAGTGATAGAAGAGCAAGGGTTCATTTGCTGGCCTTTTTAGGCTTTTTTAAAGTAAAAGATGTTGAAGAAAGCTAAAAGAAGCAAGAAAACTTTAAGTTACGGGTACTACCTGTACATTTAAAAAAGCCTATTTTTTATTTTTCTTTAGAAGAAATTTAATTTTCTTGCAAAGAGGTAGGAGTAACATTTTGAAGAAGCTCTATAATTTCATCGTGGTTAAATTGTTTTAAAAGCCGATGATCATCCACTCCTACAATATCTTCCATGAGTTTTCCTTTTCTAGTAATCATCTTGTCAATTTTTTCTTCAAAAGTGCCTTTGGTCACCAATTTGAAAACTTGAACTCCTCTAGTTTGGCCACTACGATGAACGCGGTCTGTCGCCTGATTTTCCCGGGCGGCATTCCACCAGCGATCATAATGGATAACAACAGAGGCAGCGGTTAGCTCTACTCCTAATCCTGCAGCTTGCAAAGAACCTAAAAAAACCTCGCATTGCGGGTCTTCATTAAAGCGCTTAAGCTGTTCTCCTCGGTTAATCGTTGAACCCCGAATAGCAGCAAAGCCAATGTGACGCTCTTCTAGATATTTTTGAATGATATCCAGCATGTTCAGATATTGAGAGAATACAACAACCTTTTGGTGGCTTTCACGGGCTTCTTTCAATAGCTCGATGAAAAGATCCCATTTGCCAGCTTGGTAAAGCTTATATTCAGAGGGGGTTTTTAAATAGCAGGCCGGATGATCGCAGATTTGTTTTAAATATGAAAGAATAGCAAATATATGTAGGTAAGGGATAGGCTGACTTCTCTGGGTAAGTTTATCCAGCACCACCTGTCTCGATTGTTCCACAACATTATTGTAGAGAATAGCTTGAGATTCTGTTAATCCGCAATGGGAGATCTCTTCAGTTTTTTCGGGTAGATCGTTAAGAACATTTTCTTTTTTCCGTCGTAGCACGAAGGGATTTATCAATCGTGATAAGAGAGCTTTACGCTTTAAATCCTGCTTTTTATCGATAGGTTTAACAAAATACTCGCGGTAATCTTTTTCACCAGGCATATAAGTAGGTAAAACTAAATCAAATAAAGATTTTAACTCACGTAGATGATTTTCTATAGGAGTACCTGTGAGCCCAAGGCGCATGTGGGCATTAACGTGGGCTAACGTGGCATAAAGGCGGCTCCTATAGTTTTTTGCAATTTGAATTTCATCAAAAATTGCTAATTCAAAGGATATCTTAGAAAGCAATTGGTGTTCAATCCGCCACACACCATAAGAAGTTAAGAGAATATCATAATGCTGCTGAAATTCATCCAGGCTGCGATGAGCCCCGTAAAAGGTAGAAACACGTAATTTAGGCAAGTACTGCGCAAGCTTATCTTGCCAATGGTAAATAACGGAGGTGGGGCAGATGATTAAAAAATAGCTGTTACCCTTTTGTTTTTGCTTTTCGCCATGATTGATAATAGATGCGATTAAGGCCATCGCTTGGTGGGTTTTACCTAGTCCCATATCGTCGCAAAGTAGTCCTGACAGCCCTTGCTGATAAAGAAACCATAGCCAATGAAGACCCTTTTGTTGATAGGACCTTAGGTCACAACTTAGACCTAATGTATTAGGTTCGGCAGGAATTTTAAATTCTATAAGCTCTTTTAGAAGATTGAAAGAAGAGGAGTGATTGTAATTTTTTTCTTTTTTTCCTTCTTTTATAGGATCTAAGGCATTCAAACGAATCAGTTCAATCGTAGAAAGGGTGAGGAGATTATGACGTTTATCTAAGCGTTTTTTTGCAAGAAGCTTCAACCAATCATAGCGTTTGTCTTCAAAATCAATTAACCCGGCTTCTGTAAATTTAAAGCGCTGATTTTTTTTTGAAGCTGTCCATAGCTCTGCAATAGGAACAGCACCCTCTGTGGAGGTGTACTCTAAGTTAACCGTGTACCACCCGCGTGTATTAAAATCTGATTTAGAGATAGCGCTTGCGGTAAGCTCAAGCTCTTTGGGAGGTTCAAGGCGTGGATCAAGGCTCTTTATAAACGGCTTTAAGTTTTTGAGCTCATGCTCTAAAAAAAATAGATGATGCTCAGGTTTTATTTCCACTACCTTTTGATAAGCGAGGGGTAAGCGACAAGTTAAAGGGAGTTCAGCAAAGCCTTCCCCCTCTACATAAGTAAATTCGTCAAAAAAATAAACTTCTTCAAGGGTGTATTCTGGCAATAGATCATAGGTAGGAATAACAAGGATATGTTCGTCTTTAGCTAATTTTATCACTATTCCTGCATGGACAATAGGTTGCTTTTCACTAAAAAAGCCCGGAACAACTTTTAGCTCCTCGCGGTTATCTCTGATAAACATAGGAATTTGATCAGGATTTAAGAAAGACCCAGGGCGTAAGGGAAGGCTTACAGGCAGAGTATTTTTAGCATAAAACCCTTGGGTTTCGATGTAAATCCAAGGGCCAAAATCCTTGCTTTTCAAAGTTTGCTCGTGGGTAGCTACTGTACGTTGAAAAGAAAGCAATCCTTTTTCTTTGTCCATTTTATAGTTTAGTAATGCCTCTAAGCTCGCGACGTGTGTTTCAAATCCCTTATGAGTGTTTAGCCACGTACGATGCTGCTGGACAAATTCTCCCACTTTTTCGGCAGAAACTAGGGTTTTCGCTTCTTTAAATCGCAAGCCTTCTAACTTGTAAAAGCCCTCCTCTTCTAGATAAGCCCATGAATCAAAAAGCTGGGACATGGGTTTGCTAAGATCTCCAGGGCAGTGAACGTAACCCTGAATATGAAGGTTCCATTGTTCATCAAAAGCAATTGCATAGGAAACTTTAAAGATCCCCTCATGAATGACACAACCTTGTAGATGTTCCTTGATGAAAGCTAAATTTTCATCAAGTACTTGTGCTAGATGAGCTTGGCTAATCACTTTAGAGCTTAACAAGCCTAAAGGATTTAAAGGATAAAATCCTTTAAAAGGTACTAGTAACCAGCTTCCAAATTGAAAGCTTTGAAAAAGAGAGGGGGACCTGGCAATAGGGGGAGGGATTTTATTCGAGTCAATTAGAAAGCAAGCATGTGCTTTATCATAAGTTATTTTAATATTAGGGTCAGCTTTTAATGGATACAAACGCAAAGGTGAATGAACGGTAGCTAACGCAGGGATAATCGAAGGTAAATGCGTTTGGGGAATATAAAATTTGCAATGGAGAGTAGGAAATTTTACACTGATGTAATTAGGGATACCTTGAGGCGTATAACTAAAATCTATTTGATAGGTTTCCTCAGCTTCTTGCAAAGACATCAGCCACTTTGCCAAGTCATTCCAAAAAGAGAGTGCATAGCTTAGCATAGGGCTAGGACGACCTTCTTTCCAGCGACGAATCTCTTCTGGCGATAGATTGGAAAATTTTAAAGAAGTTTCCTCCGTCTCTTTATAGCGATTAAAAAGTAGATGTTTTAATTGATCGGCAGTAGCTTTTGTAGTGCTATGGACTAAAAAAATTTGTTGGCGATTGGCATAAATGGTATAAATCCCCTTGGAAGAAGGCCTAAACTTTACTTCCTCAAATTTCATCTGTTCAGCACAAAGATAGCACAGCTTATTCCAAAGAGACTTTTCGAAGCGCTTATGAAGAGGCTGGCGGCTCTTGTTAAAAATATATAAATAAGCTGCAGCTAAATGAGGGCAGGCGGCCACTTCCTCGCTTTCCGCACAGGAACAAAAAGCATCCTTTAAACGGTTAACCTTATCAAATTGAAGGAAGGACCACACGCCTTGAGGATTTTTTTCATCCATTACTTTAACTTGATAGGTTTCCCCTGAAAACTCTACTTCTTTAACTTTTCCTGTTCGTAAAAGCTTCTCTCCTTTCTCGTGAAAGGGTTTAAAAACACTAGGTAGTGGCATATCAAATACCTAACAAAGAAGAAGTAGTAGCTATGGAAAGTAGACAGCTAGTCCTATTACGCAGGTTTAATAAAAAAATTAGCCGAGCATTAATTTTTCTATACTTCTCTAAAAAAGGCAGGCAGACCACTAGAGGAAATACATAATTAAGGCGATTCAGCATACTAATGGGGAATGGATAAGTTAAAAAATAGTCAGTATAACATTTTTTATGTTTTAGTGCGAATAACAGCTTATAGATAGAGCTCTCTTTGCCAAAAAGGGTATTGAGCAAGTGCTGGCGAGAGATTAGGTTTCTAAAGAATTATGGGACGGGATTGTATTTTAAAAGATAACCTTGTCGGTCAGTAACTTTAGGGTAAATCCATGGATCATCATTTTCACGCATTAACCGATCACAGCCCATGCTAAAGCCGACGAAAAAACCATACTTGCGCATAGCATCCAGTGTGTATTGTGAACTGCTAGGTAAATAGTTACTGCGAGGGCCATCAATCGGTGTAATTATTGTTTGATGAAAGCCAATGAGGCTTTCGGCCAAAGAGCCCATCAGGGGGGTGGTACAGTAATAAGGCTGCTCTTGCAAAGGAGCGGGCTTAGTGCGGGCCAAATCGGCATCTTTCCCCCAAGGCTCTGCCTCAAGGCAAAAAGAGAATAAAAAAAGAGAATAGAGAGTGAAGAGGTTGAGGATTATACGTATAGGCATTTAGAAGGAAGTTTGAAAAGTTAATACAGGAAAAAGATGATTCTTGATCATATAGTCTTTAGCCACTGTTTTGTATAAATGTTCATTAAATTCTTTTGCTCCTAGGCCGGCACCATTAATTCCTCCTATATACCATCCCATTTCAAGGCTTGTAGCAATGGCTCCTGCGGCCCAATTCCCATGATCAAAGAAGTAGTAAGCGGTAGCGATAAAAAGAGAATTTACTAAGAAGGCAGTAATGGCTGTATTCTTTTGTCCCAAATAATAATAACCCGCTCCCGGAAGCAGAGCATTAAGTGTCTTAGCATGTCTTACAGACTTCGCATGTTGATTATAAGTAGTTAGGAAATAGGATAAATTCTCATTAGAGCCTAGGCAGGGATTGTGAAGAGCCGAGAAGTTGGCATGAAGTACATCCTCAGCATGTTGAAAATTCTCTGCGACTTTAGGGCGAACTTTTTCGAGGAGAGCAAAAACTTTTTCAGCTTTAGCTGGCTGGCCCGCTCTTGAATATGCATCATAAAGAATTTGAAGAAGATTCTCAAAAGCTAGAAATTGAGTTGAGATATTAGTCAAGCTACTAGCTTCAAAAGTCTCTACGGCCTCTTGATATTTTTCACCTAAATAATAGCTTAAAATAATATCATACTCTATCTGCTGTTTTCGATGGAGTTGATTGGAAGGAATAAGAATCAAAGCACGTTTATAGCTAGTAATAGCGCGATAAAGGTCATTTTCTCGAGCAAACTTGTTAGCAATAAGAAGTTCTTTGGCCCAATCTTCTCTTAGCTCTTGCGGGGTTAAATCCGGAAAAGCGGAGGGAAGATTTTCTACAACATGCACAGGTGTAGCAAATTGAATATTTGGTTCAAGCTCATCAGCTTCTTTAAAAGAACAAGCTACTAAGCCTAGACATAGTGAACCTAAAAATAGATTAGTAACGATCTTCACTGCCATCTGAATTTTCTGTATTAATAATATTAAAGAAATCCATCGCTTCATCAGTTTCACAAATCCATTCCTTAGGGCGCCGGCTTTTGACCCGATAGACATTTTGTTGATGTCTAGTGATGTTGTCAATTTCTTCTTCAGTATCTAAGATGATGGGATGAATAAAAATCATTAAATTTTGCTTTGTATTTTTAACTTGCTTATCACTAAAAGCTGCTCCTAACACAGGAATGGATCCTAGGCAGGGAACTTGGGTACGGTTTCTTTCGTCCGTATCGCTTACCATTCCACTTAAGATTAAGAAAAATTTGTTGGGAACATGTACTTTTGTTGTCGTCCTGTTAATTTTAGTAGTAGGTCCCACTATCTGGCTAGTTGCAGTTGAGCTGCTCGAAATTCCTCCAGAAACAATAGAGCTAACTTCTTCTTGAATCTCTAAAGTAACAATATCATTACTGCCAATGATAGGGGTAACCTTTAGATTAGTGCCGACATCTCGAAACTCAAAATTTTGTGTTAAAATAGTACCTAAGTTGTTAGCAATAGATTGTGTGGGAAACTGCGTGTTGAGGCCTACAAAAACTTCTGCGGGTGAGTTATCTTCCGTAAGAATTTTAGGGTTCATGATAATGCGAGACATAGACCTTTGGGTTAAAGCTTTTACAAGACCTCCTAAGGTTGCATATTCTTTTCCATTATGAGTGATGGTCTGTCCAATAACTCCTAGTACAAAACCGCTTACACTTGTAGCTTGGGCTGCAGCATTAGGAATTAAACCAAGTCCTGATGAAGCCATTCCCGCCGGTAGAGTAGAGGCTCCCGATAAGAAAGCTTCCGCACCAGAAGTATTGCCCCCACCAAAGTTGGAAGCTACATTAGTAGAGAAGTTTAAGGAGTCAGTGATGTCTGTTTCTAAAATAAGCATCTCCAGCAGAACCTGACGAAGAGGAACATCAATATCGCCTAAGAGCTCTCTCATCTTATCAATAGCATCGCTTGTTCCTGTAAATATAAGTGAGTTCGAGGATTCAATCCATTGAACGCTATTAATAGAAGCTAAGAGGTCAGTATTGGTGCCAGCTCCTGAGGCTGTGAGGCTTTCAGCAATTCTAGCTAGGGCCTTAGCAATTTGCTCGCCTTTACGGTATTGCAACTTATAAATAGAAAATTGAGTTCTTTCAATGTGGCCTACAGGTAGTTCAGCATCAATTCTTTCTTTACGCTGAACTTTTTGGGGTGAAATAGGCTTGCCAGGATTGAGCTGAAAAACCCAGTTACCATCTTTATCTAAAACCCACTTACCATCAGGTCCTTTTCCATTAGGAATAGGTTCACCGGGCTCAAAGTACCAGTTACCTTGTTCATCAATTTTCCAATTACCTTTGGGAGGACCATTACCATTAACAGCTGCTTCAGGAATAAATTGCCAGTTGCCATTTTTGTCCAAAATCCATTGACCTGCCTGCTGTTTTGTACCAAAATTAAGATCTTTAGGATTAATTATTTGGGTTGTAGCCCCTGTCTGATCAAGATATTTCAAAATAGATAGAGTGCGTTCTACGAGATAAGGACTTCCTACGATAAAAATACTATTGGCGGCTTTATGAGAAATGAAGTTGATTTTTTGATCTTGTGCAATTGGTTGGATAATCCGTGCTGCCAGTGCAATAAGTGCGTCTGCCGATTGAGAACGCACAACATATTGGCCGATAACTAGTCCACTTTGTGGGCTGTCCAAGCTATTAAGTAAAGCGCTGATTTCTCTAATATTCGAGGACAAATCTGTGATTATTAGATGATTAGTTTCTTTAAGTACTTCCACTAAAGCGTTAGCAGAAATCATGGGTTTTAAAATCACAGCAGCACGTTCTGCTTCTAACGTATTTAACCTAAAAACCTTAGTTATAATATCAAAATTTTGCCTTTGATCGATACTTCCCTCCTCAGTCACCACCTTGGAGATACCGGCCACTTTACTATTACGATGAATAATAATGGTGTTCTCTTGTTCGATCAATTCTAGGCCATGGATACGCAGCTCTTGCAGTAGAGCTGTCATAATATTATCAATAGTGGTAGGTTCTTCTGAGACTATGGTAACAGTGAATTGTAAATCGTTTTCATCGAATACAAAATTCTTATTAGAAATGCGGCTAATGAAACGAATATATTCTGTAATAGCGACATTATTGAAATTAATGAGGATAGTTTTAGGGGGCTCATTGGTATTTGCATGGCTAGCCGCAAGAGGTTTAAAGTTTGATGGAGAAGAGGAGTGGGTGCCAATATTAGAGTTCGTAGGAATAGTATCTGGGTTAGCTTTGGAAGGCGCTGAGGGTTGAAATAAGGGGGCAGAAGAAGATGGAAATAAGGATGGTGTTTGGGATAATGAGGAATCTGAGGTAAAAGCAGGTTGAATAGGAGTATTAAAATCTGCTGAGTGATGAGATGCAGAGTTATCCATGGTTGGCGAGGAAGCCGTAGGCTTATGTTCTACTGCGGAAGTAGGATTAAGCATAGAAGGAAGGTCAGTGGAACTCGAAGAAGTTGTCAAAGAAGGGTGGACCTGCGGGAAAGAGGAAGATTCAGAAGTAGTAGAAAGCTGAGGTGGAGAAATAGTTGGGGGCTGTAAAGAAGCAGGTTGAGCTTCTGCAGGCTGTGTAAGAGTAGGCAATAGTTCGGACGCTGCTTGGTTGGCTGTGTTAGGAGAATCGGTAGGCTGTACCAGTTCAGGTAGAGTATCAGCTGTATGAGGTTGGGGATAAGTAAAAAGTTTAGGATAGAAAAAGCGGCCAATTTCTGGCGATTCCTTTTTCTCTTGAGTAGATGAAGAATCTGGGGGAGAAGTATCCAGAGACGGTAAAGCGGCTGGTATTTCCTTATTATCTAATGTTTCATCACCACCATAGGGAAGGGTTAACGGCACAGAGTGTTCAGCTTTTATATAGGTGTAACAAAAGCATGAGGTTAAGATGAAGATAGCTAACGATAAAGCTTTAGGATAGGTATAATATTTTTTCATGTAGAGTAGGGGGTTATGTCATACTAAAAAGTCAGGATCATAAAGTCTCGATTGATTTAATGCAATTTTATAATTAATTTTTTGATTAAGCTATTTGATCATCCACCAACCTCTTTACTAGCTATAAGGTCATGAAAATCAGAGGAAAGGTAATTTTTTCCACCCTTATGCAAAAGATAGTGGATGAGCAAAGATTTCTATGAAAGAAACTATTAGGAAGAACGCTAAGGCATACGAAAGGGATTATAAAGAGCATTACAAGAGGTCCAAGAATGGGTTTTTTAAAAGTAGAGGCTTTCACGGCAGGGACAAAAGAAGCAGGCTTAATAGGCGGATAGCCCTAGACAAAAACTAAAGGTAATGTTAGCTTTAAGCGTCTTTATAAGCTTTGCAAGCTAGAATCGGACAAAAAAGTAGGTGGGTGTTTTTAATCCTCTCCATAGGGAGAAGTATTTGGCTAAATTACCTTTATACTTTAGGATTTGAGGTTATTGAAGAAACAAAAACAGCTTCTTCTTATCCTTCGCATTTTTTAGGCAGGAAAAGATTCTTTAAAGCTTTTCCTAGGAAAGAAAGCTTAAGAAGTATAGTAGGATGGCGAGTGACAAAGTTTAGCAATTTAAGCCTCCATCAAAAGTTTGAGAAAAGGCAAAGAAAGCTTTGCCTTTTTTCATGCCATTATACCAAGGTAGCCGTTATAGCAAAAAGGCTAGTTAAGCTAACTGAAACTATAGTAGCCAAGCAGGCTGAGCGTGTAAAAAATTCTGTAACCTTTAAAGCAGTATGTTTCCATGTTCCCATCTTATGCTTTAATGCACCCAACCATCCGGGACTTTTTAAGACTTCACTTTCTTGCGTTTGCTGGGCGGTGGAGAGGAAAGATGTTTCTCCCCTTGCAGCTATTTCTTCTGCATTCAAGCTAGAATCTTCCAGCTGTTCAGCAAATTCTTGAAGGCTTTGTGAATTTAATGCCTTATTTTCCTCATATTCGCGTTGTATTTCATCCTCCCAATCTTGCATATATTGCTTAGTAATCGCATTTCTTTTAACAGCAGCTTTTTCTTCCATCTCTTTCTCACTTAGATCTGCATCTTGTTGAGGAAGGAGGCGTTCTTCTAGCATAGCATCAAGCTGTTTACTTATTTCTTTAAAGCTTATCTTTAAGCTAGCAAAACTTTTGCTAAGATTTACGCAACCCTCTTCTACGCGCTCTAAATTTCCTCTTATCTTTTGGTGCTCTTTTCTTATTTCTGCTTGATCTGCAGCTATTTGTACCTGATCCTTTGCTATTTCGGCGTGATCTTTTGCTATTTGGGCGTGATCTTGTTCGATGAGTTTGAAAGCTTTTTTTAGCTCGGCTTGCTGGTTCCCTATTAATTTAAAGTCTTTTCTAAGCTGTACTTGTGCTTGCATAAGTTTAGAGGATTTTTCATTTGAGGCCGTCAGTTTCTCTAGGGTGATATCCAATATAGCTGTTACTTCTTCTACCTCCATGCGCCTTTGCTTGAATTCTTTACTTAATTCTGCATGTTGCAAATGCACAATGTTGCTTAGCCTAATTCGTTCATCTTCCATCTGTCGAATGTCCATTGTAAACAGTTGGTCGATTACATTCTGGATGGCTGCATCCTGCTCCAATTGAGCTATTTTTGCATTAATTTGTATCGTTTGTTCAGAAGAAAGGAGGGCTTGATTATCTGAAGGAACTTCTTTGACTACCATATTGTTAAACCTCATTTTATGTTTAATAAGCTTGTTACCTGTTCTACAATTTTAGAAGCTTAAGTTTGTTCTTTAGATTCTACTCCCCCGAAAAGGGGGCCAGTAAGCTTAACTTCTTAATCAATAGTAGAAATAGCTGTTTGCTTGCTATTTATACCACTTTGGCAAATCCTAAAGAAAGTAGGCAGAGTGTGGATCTTCCCAGCCTGCTAAAGTAAGCACTAACGCCACTTTCATCTTTTTTTTCCTGGATTTTCTTTAAAATTGTTTCAATATTAGAAGTTGCTTTTATACCTAGTTCTTTGCATATCATGGGTTGGTGCCTTCTAAAATCTAGATAATCATTTAAAACGCCGTTTAATATTTCTAATACATCCTCAGGTTGATAATCTTTCTTTAATAGATTTGCAATAACCAGCTTGTTCCCTAGAACTTTAAGCTTATTAGGAATAACGATTGCTTTGTTGATGGCTCTTAAAATTGAATCGCAGTTTACCCCTTTTTGTAATCCCAAAGTAGTTTCAATACGTATTAAAGTAGCTTGCAACTCTTTATTTTTTTTCTTTAAATTATCGTTAATTTCAAAGATCTGTTTAATAGCTTCGGTTAGGGGCGTATCGGGATTTACTTTTAAGCCCCCCTCTATCATTAATTTTAATATTTTTGGCGGAAGAGTAGGGGCTTCTTGTGCCTGTTGAGTTAGCAAGGCCATTCGTTGGTTTAATCTTCTTCCAAGGTCCCTAAGATGCTCATTTTCTTTTGTAAGGGTTTGAAATCCATTCTCAGCGGCTTGCACTTGAGTGGTCAAACTCTGGTTCTCACTTGTAAGGCCTTTGTTCTTATCTTTAAGAACTTGGTTTTCAGATCTAAGATTAGCGTTGTCTTGTTTAAATACATGGTTAGCTTCCCTCAATTTAGCATTATCTTCTTTCAAAGAGCCATTTTCTTGCGAAAGATTTTCCTTGTCTGTCGTTAAAGCTTGGATAGCTTCTTCAAATTGCTCGTTTGCCTGTAAGGCTAGCTGCATGGCAGCTTGGGTTTTGCTGGCTTTATTTTTCCATTTTTGCGTTTCTTGCTTTAAGTCTTTATTTTCAGTCGTAAGAATTATATTATCGCTCTTTAACTTTACAATGGTTTCCATGAATAATTGATTTTGTTCGCACAGCGTTTTCAAGTGCTGCTCATGGCTTTCATTTTTAATTAAAATAACTCTAGCAAGGTTATCAACTTTTTCATTAAAATTTTTGGTTTGGTTTTCTAGAGTTAGTATTTTCCTTACTAAGGCATTAAAATCAGTTTCTAATAGCTCTTTTGAATCTAAATTAATCATACAAGCTCCTTCATTTAATTAAAGATAGGTAAAAAGCTTTATAAAGAAAAGCTTACCCTTAATCAATATTTTATTTATTCATTTATTTCAAGCAAAATTTCCTAAAAGTTTAAGCTTTATCCAGATACAAATTATTTTTATTTTCAGAATTAAATTTTTATTAATTAGATTTATGTTTTTAATAATTATGAAATAAATTAATGTTTTATTTACCAATTTATTGATAGTTAATTAATTTTTTGTTTAAATAAATAAAGTCTGCTATTTAAAGAAAGTCCACTTTTATTTAGATGCTTTTTGAATTGAAGGCAGTCTTTCAAAGCATGCTAGGGTGCAGAAAGCTACTGAAAAGGGCGTTGTTGCGTAAATGATAAGAAGTGTAGGCGCTAAGTTTGCTCCTTAATGCTTAAGAGCTATAAAATTTAGTTTGCTAAACTAAAAATATAAGCAAGCGATGAAAAAAAAAAGCTTCATTACCGCATAAGTAATAGGTTCGCTTCTAACGCAGCTTGAGTGCAAAGAAGAAGCATAACTTTATGGTTTTCAGATGAGGGCATTAAAGGATGGAGGAAATATAAAAGCTTAAGAGAAGAGACACCCAAGAATTTATTCCGCTGATGCTATCCTATGCTTGTTGATGATTAAAGCCGTTTATCATTTGCTCGACGAGCTCTTCTAAGAATTTTTCTTGTCTTTGATTGCTGTGCTGGCCTTCAAGACTGCCTGTCCTTGTTATACATGCATCTGCAGGAGCACTAAAAAGCTTGGATAGAAAAATCAAGCCTTAAAGCGTCCAACAGATTTAGCCTTTGATTCCTTGGGGTAAAGGCCTATGAAGAAGGAGAGTGGAAATTGCGTCAGCAGGGCAAAGCAAAGTCGAGGACTTGGAGAAAGATTCACTTAAGCATTTGCTAAGGATCGCATGAGATTATTCCGAGCGAGTTAACGAAGAGCAATAAAGCAGATTTTGATGGACAACCAGATGATTCTTAAGCTGCCAAAGAGCTTAAAAACCGCTTATAGAGATAACGCTTATGATAGCCAAGCTTCCTATCAATCAACTTATGTTAAGGTATAAATTCTTTAATGCCTTTAAGAAGCAAAGGAAGGTTTAAGCCAAGAAACGGACAAGCCTTGGATGAAGAAGAGAAATGAGGCTTTAAAAGTCATTCAGGACTTTGGAGGGGACAAGGAGGTCAGGCAGCTTCGAAATAAACTAGCATAGGAGATCGCTTGCCGAATTGACGATGTACCGCTTTAAAAGAAGTTTTAGAGGAAATTTACCCTCTAGGAAGCTATCTTATCAGCGGGAAGAATTATATGCTAAATCTTTGGGGGCAAATAAGATGGCAAAGATTGGAATGCACAAAGAGCGCTGGATGCTAGCTTAGTCGTAATATAAGGCTGGGCTTTAAAGGCACGAGCTATTAGATCATTTATGCCACAAGGTGGGTAGAGGGAGCTTGGAAAAAAATTAATTTCTTTTTTGTTTATGCAGATGTAGTTTCTTTAAAAGGTATTATCGCAAAAACTTTATAAGTTAAACTTTAAGCTTTAGCTCAATTTAGGCTAGAGATTGTATAGCAATGAAGGTAATTGTTTTTTCCGATAAAATTTTATGCATAGCCCTTTTTCTTCGTAGAAAAATTTCCATCCATAGAGGAGGGCTTAGCTTTTCTGCTGATTGCCAAATCTCCAACAATTCCTTTTCAGACATTTCTAGATTACTATTACTTAATATATAAGAGTCATTAGATTTCCAATCGACTTGCTGAATTTGGAATTGTGAATGTGGATCAGCGCCTAGCGGGGGATTTTCACAAATGACTTTAAAAGGTGTTTTGTGATGGGGTCGAGCCCATAGATAGCTATGGCCACAAATTAAATATTGTACCTTATTTTGCTGGGTATCGATAACTAAATAATTAAATTTGAGGCTTTTATCTAAACCATCTTCGATGACGAGTTGGTTAAGGAGATCAGCTAATTCTTTAAGATCAGTTACTCTTCTGTAAAGAGCTTTTAGCATGCCTCGAAAGATAGAGCAAGCCACCATACCATCGGAGTAATTTAAGGAAGATTCAGCAAAAGCAATGCCGTACAAGCCTGGATTTATTTCGAGAAAATCGTAATACACTCCTGCAATAGCATGGGTGTTAGAGGCTGTAACTTTGACGTGCACGCCGTTCCATTGGGGGGCCTTGTCATGACTTAGAACTGCTTGAGTGCGGCGTAAGCTTTCTGATAGTTCGCTCAAGTAATCTTTAACAATTTTATCTTTCTCAAAGCTCTCAGAATTTAGATAACCAGATACAGCAGCAATAAAATCTACAATATCTTGGTATCGGTCCCTAACTTCTGGTTGCAAAGCTTTCACAAGAATTTTTTGCATGCCTTTGGGCATTAAAGAAAGATGAATATGCCCCTGGCTGAGCTTACCTAGCATAAGTTCATAAGCAATGATACCCAATGAATATATATCGGAAGGAAAAGAGACTGAGTCGGGATGCTGCTGCTGTTCAGGGCTCATATAGATAGGTGTACCTATCATTCTTGGTTGTTTAGAGAGATCAGAAGAAGATTCTTTAAGAAGTTGGGCGATGCCAAAGTCTATCACTTTGATGACATCAGATTCAGTCACTAGGATATTTTCAGGCTTTAAATCTCGGTGAATAACCCCATGGGTATGAAGATGACAAAGTGCATAGGAAATATCTATAATAATTTCTAACGCTCTTCTAAGAGATATAGGGGTTTGCAAGATGTATTGGCGCAATGAAATACCTTGAATGAATTCCATGGCGATGTAAAGCCCTCCAGCCCATTTACCTTGCCCATACAGTTTGACAATGTTAGGATGGTCTGCCAAGGCTATAATCTCGGCTTCTTTTAGAAAACGTTCAACAATTTCGGGATTAGAAACAAATTTAGGAGAAAGAACTTTGATGGTTGTAGGCTCATTGGTTTCAGGATGCGTGCCTAAATAAAGGATGCTCATTCCTCCTTTTTCTAAAAGTGCTTCAATCTTGTAAGGACCGATTTTTTTAGGAAGAGGGAGGGAGAGAAAACTTTCCTTATCCGAGGATGCGGTAGGTAGGGTAGAGCGTTGATGAGATTCAGAAGCAGTCATAAGATAGAATCAAGCCTACATTTTTATTTTCTCAATAATTATGAGAGCTATACAGGCAAAATAAATTTTCTCCTTTGCAGTGCAGGGTGATTTAGCTAATATCTAGAATTCTTACGCCTAAGGCTTCACCTAGCTTAATTAATTCACCTTTGGCAATACGTCTTCCATTGACGACCAGATCGACACCGTTTTCAGGATGGACATCTAGCTCCAATAAATTGCCTGGCTGCAGTTCAAGCATTTTTTTTACAGACATTTGCAGACGGCCTACTTCGATGATAACAGATAAAGGAATCTCATCAATTTTGACCGACGTTTCTGTGGGTATCACAGCCGAAGATTCTTCTTCTGAAGAGGTAAGATCTTCTTCTATTTCTCTATCTTTAAGTTTCTCGTCGAGGGCCAAATTCGATGTTTCTTCAGACTCATGCTCAGACTCTGCTTCCATTTCTGACTCAAAATCGGATTCCATATCAGATTCCATTTCAGAATCGAATTCTAATTCTGACTCAAAATCTAAAGATGAATCATCCTGTTCTTCGGAGGGAATTTTACTCATAAAGGTCTCTTCCTCTTGATAATACAATGGGTGGTCCAAGATTTTAATATTTCCGTCTTTAATTTTTCCAATGAAAAAAGGGAGGCCGTTGACAGTAAGGGTAATGCGTCCACCTTTATCATCATAAGGTTTTACTGTGCAAGAATCCAGAAGAATAAAATCCCCTTTTCTAACGGTTTTCCATTCTGATGGATGGATAGAGGTTCTTCCTGCTTCTATATGCACTGGAATTGTCAGTTGTTCGGCCAACGATGCATGCAAAGGAAGTTCTAGAGAACGTTCGGCATATTTTTCTTTCCAAGAACGGCGGAAGGTAGGCGAGACAATCATACGTCCTATTAAAGTCTTTCCACGCAGTTGAATTTTGATGTCTGCGCAAAGGGAGTCTTCTACCGGTATACTACTTTCTTGTAAAATTTGTGGAGAAAGAGATTGATCGAAAGGAAGCTTATTGATTAAGTGTATCACTTCATAGGCGGCAAAGCAATAAAAGCCTTGCAGGAATTCATCTTCGAGTACATCATGCTCATGACCATCCTCGTTAAGGAGAAGAGATATCAAACGATAGATATCTTCTGCTGCCATTATCCATGTCAATTGACCTTCTAGAGAGGGAATCGAGCAAGAGAGGGGGATGACTGGACCCATCCCCACGCATAGCTCGTCTTTTGTACGCCATTGGAAAGGAGTGGGCTCTATTTTAAAATCCGGGATCTGAAAGATCTCTTCTAGCCCTTTAGATAAATCTTCCCATGGAAAAGGAGGGGATGATCCAATGAGCGGGATTTCATCTAGTTGCAAAAGAGCGGTAGGAATTTGTTTAAGCCAATCGTATGGCATCGAAGCTTTAGGGGAAGTCACGCGCACGCCTTCATAAAATGTTATATACCTCTTTATAATGACATAAAAGGAGTCGAGATTGTCAATGCAAAAGTACAATTTAAAAAATTTTAAGCTCTCTTAGCAAAATACCTAGTAAGTATTAGACTTTTTTAAAACTGTAAGCCTTATAAGATAGCGCTTTTTAAAAGATTGACATTTTCATGTTTATCACTATTTTTAACTTAATTCCAGTTTTTTTTTATCAAGGATAGAGGCGTCTATTTTAACCCATTCTTCATCAGATAAGCCTTTAGAAAAAAAAGGTTTTGTTTAGTCGGGTAGGAGCTCTGGCCCAAGCGATTTATCATCTTTTTAGCTTTCTTAAGAATTGGTAGTCCTTAACTTTCTTCATCTTCTTTTTGCTTTCTATTGTCTTGTCGTTTTTGCTGCTCCTCTTGCTGGCCATCACGTGGTGGTTGCTGAGGTGCTGCAGGATTAAATGGAGGAGTTTCAATTTGAGTAGTAGCTACTACCATATGGACAGTATACCCTTTTTCATTTAAGGATGAAAGCAAGGATTGTTGATTTTGTTGCATATCCATGAATGATTTGGCACCCTGGCTTAGATTTTCAAAGCGAATATTGAATTCTCCTTTGGCACTTTCATAGGAGGTGAGCACCAGATTGGCACCTGCAAACATAGGGGGATGCTTTAAAGTAACTATGGTATCCGTCTTACCTTGGCTATCTATGGTAGTGATAGCTTTCACAATAGCATCTATTAGCTGTTGCGTGGTCAGTTTTTGAGAAGGCATATTTGCCTCTAGATTTTGATTATGAGACTGAGAGCTAGAGCTTACATGCAAGGCTAGAGGGTTGACATAAGATAAATCCCCTGCCTCTTGGGAAAAGCGTATAGGCTTTTTATCTTCATTAGCTTCTAACTTATCTTTATGAGATTCTTCCCACATTCCTTCCCCTGTTTTAGCTCGGGAAGCTTTTTCCTTTAATGCTAAGTTTTTATAGAGCCCATTAGGAGATTCCATAGGGAGCTCTTCTGAGGAGACCATTTTAGCTACTTCAGAAGTTTCGCTCTCACTTTTCTTTTTAACTACTTCTTTAGAAAGATCAAACAGGGAGGGTTGTTTTGGACTAGGCATTTCTTCGGTAAGAGAAAGAACTTCTGCTTCAAAAGAGGGGTCTACAGTTTTTGCTTTTTTAGAATCTTCTTCTTCCTCTTTTTGACGACGTTCTTTTTCGCCAAGAACCTTTTGGAAATCGCGGGAGGAAGAGCCTGAAGGCCTAGAGCTTGAGGCGCGATTAATAGTGACATTATCTTTATTCTGATCGCCTGTAATTTTAAAGTTATACATATTAGCTAACTCCTTTTCTGTCTTTTTCACTGCCCATCAGACAGAAATTAATTTTTATCATTTTGAAGCTTTTGCGGATTGCATTCTGCCCAAGAACATCGTGCTTCCTAACTCATCTTGCTCGCGTGCTTCTATAATTTCTAATTCTTTAGCTCTTTCTTTTGTCCAGTCTTCTTGATGAGTTTTGAGCTTATCCACTTCTAAACGCTTTCGATCCAATTCTTGTTTAGCTTCTTCTACTTTATTTTGAGCCATTTTAACTTGATCTTTTTGATCCTTAACTTTTTTTTCTTCTATCTGTAGTTTTTCTGCCACTACTTTTAGATAAATTTTCATTTGCTGGACTTTGGGGCTGGTTGTAAGGTGGCTACTTTCAACACGTAATTGCTGCAATTTGTCTTGTTGATGGGCCAAAACCTTGTTTCTTACAGCTTCTACATTTTTTAACTTTTCTTCTTCCTTTGCTAATAACTCTTTTTTCTCTTTTAAAATTTTTTCAGCATCTTCTACACGTCGCCGTTTGATATCTAAAACCTGTTTCAAAGGATATATTATATTATTCATGAGAGCTCATAGTTCTTATCATTTGAAAAGATTTTTTAGCAATTGATAGGTCTCTTCAAAAGAGCATTTTTCTTCCACGCCTTGCTTTAAAAACCTATTAACTTTATCAATATAATCGATGGCAAAGTCACCTGCTTTATCGGCTCCTCGTTTATATTCACCAATTTTAATTAAAAGCTCATTTTTTTTATAGTTAGCTAATACTTCTTTTAATTTACCCACCAATTGTAAATGATCTTTAGGAACAATCGACATGATAACCCGGCTGGCAGAAGAAAGTACATCGATAGCAGGATAGTGATATTGACGCGCCAGATCGGCAGATAAAATTAAGTGACCATCTAAAATAGAGCGCACCTCATCGGCTACGGGTTCATTCATATCATCACCTGCTACCAAAATAGTATAGAAGGCGGTAATAGAGCCTTTATCTGAGTTGCCAGCACGTTCTAACAGCTTAGGCAGTGTGGAAAAAACAGAGGGAGTGTAACCTGCACGGGCAGGTGGTTCTCCAGCAGCTAAACCAACCTCACGCAAGGCACGCGCAAAGCGAGTCACAGAGTCCATCATTAAAATTACCGATTTACCTTGATCTCTAAAGTATTCGGCGATAGCTGTTCCTACATAGGCAGCATTGAGCCTTAGCTGCGAGGCTTGATCAGAAGTGGATACGACCAACACAGAACGCGCTAAACCTTCGGGTCCCAAATCTTTTTCGATAAAATCGCGTAGTTCACGTCCCCTCTCGCCAATAAGGCTGATTACGTTTACATCCGCACGTGCATTACGAGCAATCATGCCTAGTAAGGTTGATTTACCTCCACCAGCAGCTGCAAAAATTCCTACCCTTTGTCCTAAGCCGGTAGTCAGAACTCCGTCTATCGCCCGCACTCCAACAGATAAAGGGGATTCGATCCTTTTTCTTTTGACAGGATCGGGAGGAGCTTGAAGGACTGGATAAATCTCATCTACTTCTAAAGGCCCTTTGGTTTCTACATCTAGAGGTTCTCCTAACCCGTTCAATACGCGTCCTAAGAGATTAGGGCCTACCTTAATATGAAGAGGCATATGAGTGGGGATAACTTCTGAAGAAGGGCCTATCCCTTTCATTTCTCCTAGCGGAGAAAGAAGAACTTCTTCACGGGTGAAACCTACGACTTCTGTGCGTAATGGTTCACCTTCACGTTTGACAAGGCAAACTTCTCCAATTTTCACATTAGGAACAATAGCTTTGATTAGCATTCCCACTATTTCTGTGATGCGTCCATTGACGGTAGTCAACTCTAGCTCATCAATACTTCCTAAGAGTTTATCAAATTTATCATCCAAGCTCATTATTAATAGTGCTCCTTAATCTTCTCAATATGCTTAAAGTGATGGCAATAGTAGGCTTTTATTAATGATTCAAATCAACTTGCAAGCATTTTCTCGAAACTAGACTTGGACGTTCATAATTGTTTTGGTAGATTCTAGGGCTTTATTTAATACGCTACTAAAAAATTCTAGCTCTTGTTGGATAAAACCTACTTTAATTTGTACGGCTAGCATGGCTGCAGCATTTATATTATTTTTATTTAAATGCATGTATTGAACTTCTTTAGTAATCGATTTCAGTTGGGCTTGCCCATCGGTAAGAAAGCCTAAAAAGCGGTCAATCGGATTGGGAGAGATGGCTTGAGGAGCAGGGGGAACATTTTCTACTCCGGCAGCAGAAAGAGCTATCCGCAAGTTATCATTAATATGGGTAAGCTTGTTCTTTAAAAGATTACGGTAAGCTGGCTTAATAGCTTGTCCAGGGAGAGCTAGCTGGTCTTGAATTTGAGACATGCGTGACATGACATCTTGAGCTTGGGCTACAATATCTACTGGCTGTACTTTTTTAACTTGATCAACTTTTTTATTAAGCTCGGCCACTTGCTCCATTAAGGTAGGCTTACTATTGATCGACTCAATTTTTTCAACAGTCGTGGCTTCTTTTTGTTGCTTTTGCTGTTGCTCTTGCTGAAGCATCAAAGATTCAAAGTGATCCTTATCAACCAGTCCTTCTGCTTCTGCGTTTGCACTAAGCTTCGAACTGCCTATCTTTTTTATTTCGTCTATTTTATCTATTGTCATAATATTTAACTTCCTATCTTAATTTCATTAGGTTAACTAATTATTAAGATTGTTAAGCTACTCTACTTTTATTTTTTTACTTCACCTTTTTCATGATTGAAAAAGTGTGATTTTAAGTCATTTAAATCTTTTTGTGCCCATTGCAGCGAAAGGAATCCCAAGTTTTTAACTGTAGGGTCATTGCTTTTATCCATAGCTTCTTGAATAAGCTTTTCCCCTTTTTTACGTTTAGGCTTTGTTAATAGGAAGCTTATGCCCAAAAAAGTCTGTGCTAAATAATTTTCAGGTTCTTTTTGAACCACTTCTTCAAAAATTTTTGTAGCTTGCTTAACTTCCAATTTATTAAGAGCGATGTAGCCTAAGCCAATTTGAGGGGCTGTGCTGTCAGGATTGAGGGTTTGGGCAGCTTGGAAGATACGTGAAGCACTGATCTCATCAAGCTGTTTCACTGCTATAAAGCCTGCTTCAATGAAGAGAGAAAAATCTTCTTTGAAATCCTCAATCGTTTCTTTCGTCATGTTCCTGCTATCCTTTTTTTCCATCGTTCAATGATACCTGCAGATACTTAACTTTTAGACTTAGCCTGGATCAAAGGTAATCTTGCCTTTGCTCTTTATGAACATGCCTGTTTCTATCAGACTTTGATCCAGTCTTTTTTTTAAGCTTATGATTTAATATTACGTGCCATTGATGAAATCGCCGTATTAGAGGCACTGACAATATCAGTAGTCATTTCTGATAACTGAGAAAGGTGATTCATCAGCATTTGCATTTCAAACATATCTCCAATACTAATAGAACTTCTATTATTTTGAATTTGCAGTAGTTTAGCTTTAGCGCTAGATACAGCATTGTTAATGATACCAATAAGCGATTGTACCTCAAATCCCGATTGGCGATTAGCTCCGCTATAGCTAGTAGGAGCTGAAGGAAATGATTGGTTACTATTTGAAGACATATTTTATCCTCCTGTTAATTTAGGAGTATAAGCGTGCCAGAGATTCATACTGGAAATTTCATTTCCTGAAGATGAGCATTCATCTTCTTTCTGAATCACTTCTCACTTCATACATGTTGTTAAGCGTTCAGCTGGGCCTCAATTTGATAGAGAATCAATCCTCTATCTCTGCTTTTAGAAATTGCCGCCCAGCAGAGCGCTTAATTTAGTTTACTTAGGCGAGAGGCGGGACATAATTTTTAATAAAGAGGTGTACCCATGTAAAAGTACTCCCAATTTGTCAAATTCGTCTTTATTTTCACCTTTTCTTAATAAACTTCTAATATCCTGTATTCTTTCTTCGACTTTTTTCTTATAATCTTGATGGCTATTAAAAGCTTTTAATTCTTTTTCTAGCTCAAAAGTAAACTCTTCGCCTTTTTTCTTTTTCTGCTTTTCAAGACCAAACATTTATTACCTCATTCACGCACTACTAGCATTAATATAGGGATTTCAGCACCCTTAAGTTTATTATAATATGGAATAGGAAATAATTGCAAGAAAGAGAAGTATTACTTTTTTTTTCTCTCTTTAGCGATTATACTCAATACGATACTTAACTCCTTCTTTTTCTAAGAAGACAGCGTTAGGCTTAATACTTATTATCGTCATTCCATCCAAAACATCTCCTCGCGTAAGTATGCGACCATTGATTACCACATTGGTGTTCACATCCCCTTGGTGGGAAACGCCTGTAATTTCATATCTATCGGTTATATTGATCATCGATTGCTCAGGTGCTAACTCAGCCACAAAATTTTTAATCGAGCGTACACCTGGAATTTCTTTAATCTTAATGAGGGTCTGATTGTAATCATTCATTTTTCCAGCAGGAAGATGGCCTGAAAGAATAACCTCTCCTTCATTCATTTGAGAGGATATATCTTTAAAACCTTGGTTTTGTAAAAGCGCACTTATCGCAGAAACGGCATCTTCTTCAACGATCACGCGTTTTTCTAATAGATCGAGGTAGGGAAAATTAGAGGCAATATAATCCCACAGCTGCTCGGCCTGCTTTCTAGATTTTAGGTAGCCAGAGATGACAAAATGACCAGGGGTAGGCGAATGAATGGAAATACCTTTCCAATTAGAGTTTTGGGAAAGTATTTGGTTAATTTCTCTCCAAACCCCTTCATCAATAATCACCCCACTGTCATCAATGCTACGTAGATAAGGGAAGCCTTGTAGGTTGTATAAAAGTTGTGTTTTATCTGATCCTGATAAAACGTGCCCCACAAGAAGTAGGCGCCCTGTATTACGATTAAAAGAGTATTTAACATGTGGAAAAGCTGATAATGCTTCTGTAAGGTCACGTTCGGGATTAATAACTTGTTGGGAGACCACAGGTTTACTCTTAAATAAAGTTGCGGTACCAATTCCAATGATAACAAATAAGCCTGTAATGATAGCGATTAAAATAAAAGCTCCTAAAGCTTCATGGGGGTATACCTTGTTAGGAGGTGGAGCGATTACAGGAGGTGCTGCCGTGGGAACTTCTTCGACAGGTGCTTCACCTTCAGCCGCAGGGGCAGGGGCGGGAGTTAATTCTTGAGGCTCTTCTTTTAGAGTTTTAACTATGGAAGGAAGCAAAGGAGCAATAATTGTTTGCATTTCACCTTCCCGGTCGTAAACCACAAAAGAGGAGGTGCCCATAAGAATTAAAGTATTGGTAGGAATAGATTCTCTACCTGTTAAAGGCTTTCCATCTACAAACGTTCCATTGCGACTTCCTAAGTCTTCTAAACTTATCGTATCTTCTTCCGTTACAGTAATCTTAGCATGTTGACGTGAAACACTAGTATCATGGAAAACTATGTCACAACTATTAGGATCAGTTCCAATGAGGTAAGTACAAGAAGGCTGGAGAGTAAACTCGGCCCCATGATTAGGCCCTCCTACCACTTTAATCAGCCAACGGCCTGTTTCAGCTAAATCGAAGTGAATTTCAGGATAATTAGCCGTTTCTAGCGACTCTTCAAAAATAGAAATATCTTCATCATTCTGCTGGTCCTCAGATGGACTTGCTTCTTGGGATAACTGTGAGAAATGAGAATCATTCATCCTCTGGTTTTCATCTTCCTTGGGATCTGTAGATATTTCTAAATCACCTTGCCTTTCTGCCCAAGAACCATTCATTGTTTCTTGCTCTCTTTCTTGTTCCGGTGAGCTTTCTAAAAACTCATCGTCACTCTCCAATTCTTGTGGGGAAATACCCTTATCCTCAGCAAGAGGTAACGGGGTTTTATCTTTTCCCTCAGGCGATTGATCTTTAGAGGGCTTATCTTCCTCTGTGAATTTTTTTTCCTCTTCAGAAGCTGCCTCTCTATTTTCCTCTAAAGGAGTGAAAAAGCCTTCTTCATTAAAGGTAGTAGAAGCAAAAGATGCATTGTCCTTATCTGACTGCTCATCTTCTTTACCTAGCGGCTGTGCTTGATCTAGGGCAGAGGATGGAAAATTTTCTCCTGCTTCTTTGGCTTCACTGAGAGAAGGATGAGATGCAAAAAGCTGAGAAGAGTGCTCGTCATCTAATGTAGGCAAAGTTTGTTCATCCTCTACACTTTCAGGAAGGTTTCCTTGCACGGAATCATTTAATTCTTCCTGCCCATTAAGAAGATTCTTTTTTTCTTCATCGAGCCATTGAGTCTCATCTTCTGCATAAAAACGATAAAGCCCTTCTCCTATTTGAACCCTATCTCCATGGTGCAGTAGCCAGGACTCTTGGATAGGCTGTTCGTTAACATACACCGGGTGGGCAAGGCTTAAAGCTTCAATTACAATACCCTCGGGAGTTTGGCGACAGAGTAGATGTTTACGTGAAGCAGAGGGATCTTCAATAAGCAGCTGGCAAGCGTCTGGATCACGGCCTATTACCCATTCGTTTCCTTCATCTAAGGAAAGTACAAGACCTTTTTGAACACCCTCTTCTGCAACTAATTTGGCGACCATATGTTAACCGTTGTTATATCTTATCTTCGTATTGAGAATTATTTTAAATGATGAAGCGCTTGTTCGCGCCAGAATAGAGCTACATTGTAGAAATCTTGAAGAAATTCATTAAAGCTCTTATAATCAAGATTATAATCGATCATACGCGATAGCGTCAATCGATTTCCATCCTCTGTTAGGCCTAATACACAATTCCTAGTGGTCTGTCCGAACAAGTTTGCATCCATTATTTCAGCCAAAAAGGCTTCAGGATTTTCTTTGGGGCAATCGCATAAAATGCATTGTAAAGAAAAGCCTTCAGCTAGCGTCCCTAGCTTGATAGAAACTTCTTCCTCAATAGGCAGACTAAAAATTCCTGGTGCTTCTTCTTGAAGTAAATCTTCATCAAGACCTAGATCTTTTGAAAGCTGGCTACAGAATTGTTTGAGATCGACCATATGGATCCCTACCTTTTTAAATCATCTCTGATATTTTATGTACCAAAAATAATGCCAAAAATAAAGATTAAAAATAAATGATGACCTTTAATTTTGTGATGAGCTCCTTACAAGCAATAGGCTACGTAAAACCTTAGATTACGTAAAACCTTTAAAACGAACAAGACCATTTGTTTTATCAAAGGTGAAACCAAAAAATTTAACTTCTTAGCGTTTCTTTTGTGTAAGCAAAATAAAGAGATGATAAAAATTAAGCTAGGTTTTTTTTATGCTTTAGATAAGGGCCAATTGGATGAATGTTAGAGAATAGAGCTTTATTTTGCTTCTACAAAATGACTCACTATCCTTTCACCTTCCTTAAAGGAACAAGGATTTTTCTCAATTACTTTTGGTCAAATGGCAAGCTGCTCTTCTGTTATCTACTTAGTTGTTCATATGCTTGGTTTTAGATTTGGATAAAATTTTTTACAAGTTAGACTAGAAAAGAGTAAGTTTTATCATGCCTTTACATGTATGATTGCTTTTTATTTCTTTATAAAGAATAAACAATTTTAAATAAACAACTTGCATGTTTTTTAGAAAATGCCTTTTTATCTTTAAAGGATTTTTTCTTAGTTTTAAAGATCCTAAAGGGTAGATTTTTTTATTTTTATCTCTAAGCTGGTGATCAATTTTTTCTCTCCAGTGTGAGGAAAAGCAATTTACCAATTTTTTTAAGAGGCATGAAAGACTTTGAAGTTGCTTGCTAATTTATTAAATGTCCCTCTCTTTAAACGCTTTAATCATAAAAAGTTGGCCTATGAATCCAAGAGAATTCCAAGCATTACTTAATCAAAAGATATTTACTTCGCCCGAAAAAGATAAGGCGTGGACTTTATACAAGAAAGAAAGCCCACAAAAAGCTCTTGCCTTCTTACAAACGATTGAAAATAAATTTGGCTCTATAAGAAGAAGCTTGCTTTTGCACCCTTTACCGGTTCCTTATAAAGTTTGGGGGGAGAATTATATTGAGGCAGAGACAATAGCGCAGATGGATAGAGCTGCTCGTCTACCTGTAGCGCTAGCAGGGGCTTTAATGCCTGATGCGCATCTAGGGTATGGTCTTCCTATCGGGGGAGTTTTGGCTACAGAAAATTCTGTTATTCCCTATGCCGTAGGGGTAGATATTGCTTGTAGGATGAAATTGACCATTTACCCTCTCCCGGCGCACGTTTTAGAAAATCCTACAAGCGTGGAATATAAACATCTTTATTCGGCTTTATTAGATAATACTGTATTTGGCGCAGGCGCTGCCGGCATTCACAAAGGTAAAATCGATCACCCAATATTAGAAAAATCCCAGTGGGAACTTACCTCATTGACACGTTCTTTAAGGCAAACGGCTATTTACCAAATTGGTACGAGCGGGGGAGGAAATCATTTCGTAGAATGGGGTGAGCTAAAAATTTTTGAGGCAGAAAATCCTTTTAAGCTTGCGGCGGGATCTTACCTGGCATTGCTCTCACACAGCGGCTCAAGAGGAGTGGGTTTTAAAATAGCTGATTATTATACTAAAATGGCCATGACCCAGCTGAAAGAATTGGACCATTCTGTTAAGCATTTAGCTTGGTTACGTTTAGATCATGATCTAGGTAGGGAGTATTGGGAAGCGATGCAGCTGGCAGGCCAATTTGCTTCTGCCAATCACCATGTTATTCACCAAAGAATAGCAGAGGCAGCAGGAATAACTCCCATTGCCACAGTAGAAAATCACCATAATTTCGCTTGGCGGGAAAAGATTCATGTGCAGGGAAAGGAAAAAGAGGCTATCGTCCATCGCAAAGGTTCAACACCTAGTGGAAAAGGTGTGTTAGGGATTATTCCAGGAACGATGGCTGATGCTGGCTATGTGGTTGTAGGTAAGGGCAATCCAGATTCATTAAACTCGGCTTCACATGGCAGTGGCCGGCAAATGGCGCGCACTAAAGCAAAAAAGACGATTTCTTTAGAGCAACATCTCAATTCTTTATTAAAGCAGGGCATAAATTTAATAGGTGGGGGATTAGACGAATCACCTCAAGCTTATAAACCTATCGAGGCAGTCATGGAAGAACAGAAAGACTTAGTTGAGGTGATAGGAAAATTCCAGCCAAGAATTGTACGCATGGCCGCTGAAGGTAGCTTAAGCTCACTATCTTCATTGCCTCAAGGAATTGTAGAAGGTGAGTAATGGTAAAGATCTACAAAAATCTCTAGGTAAAGCAAGAAAGTTTACCTTAAAAAATAAATAATTTTCTTAAAAAATAAGTTTTTGTATAAGGTGAACTCAAGAGAAAAATTTACCATTTAAGGATCTATACATGGAAGCTCCTCTTCAATCAAAACCTTTTTATGTGACCCCTGAGGGAAAAGAATTTAGCCAGTCTCACGTAAAGCTTAATATTAAAAAAGACAAAAAATGGGCTTACAAGCCTCATGCTGATTATCGTTTTGGCGATTCGCATTTATTTTATGCCTGCCGATCCAATCAAAAAGAAGCCACTTTATTCTTCCTAAAAAAGATGACGAATTGGGTTTTGTCTAGTCCTCCCGTCAATATAGACAATGAGTCCATTATTCACCTAGCTTGCCACAATGGAGATCTAGACATCTTGCGTAGCATGCTTGCGCATTGCCGTGGGTCACCGGGAATAAATAAAAAAAATGCTATGGGAAGAACTCCTTTAGCCATTTTAGCAGAAAAAGCTAATCGTTTAGGAGTTATGACTTTGCTTGTGCATGCTATTCGCACCTGGAAGTTTGATCCTACGGAAACGCATGATCCTTTAACAATAGCGATTAATATAGGTAGAGAGGACATTGCCGGGCTTTTTATTGCCTATGAAAAAAAATGGCAACATAACTCTTTTAAACGGCATTTAATAGAGCAACCAAACTTACAAAAATTATGGGATCATCCAGACACAGATCGCTGGGGATGTCTATTTAATAGCCTTCCTTCGATGATGACACGTATTCAAACTGTGATAGAAATGAATGACATTGAAGGCATAAAAGCTGCTATATCGCTTGATCATGAATTTAAATACGCCGGGTCCACTCCTAATCTTTTAAAAATAGCTCTCGGCTATAAAGATTCATCCCTGCTTCGTGTTTTAATCGAGCTGGGATTAGAAAAAGCTAAATTTAAGAAAGAAACTTTTATGCTCCATGCTGCTGCTAAATGGTGTGATTATGAGCTAATCCAACGCATCAGCCAAAAATATGCAGAGAAGGGAAAGCTACAGAAAGTTTTGCAGACATATGATAGTAGGGGAGAGACACCTTTATATAAACTATGCGAGGAGCTGGCTAAAGAAGATGGTTTATCCGCAGCTGCAGAAGAGACCCTTAAATTTTTTTTAGATAATGGAAGCTTTATACGTTTAGCCTCTAAAACAGGTTCGCTGCCTAAAGTTGTTTTAAAAGGTAAAAACTATGATTTAAGAAGATTCTTTAGAAAAAATGCCGGCAAAGATAAAGAGGAGTTTTCAAAAATTTCTTCCGAGGATCTTTATAAGATTAAAAGGGAAGAACTTTTAAAGATGGATTCTGTTGCCCACATAGAGAAAGAAGGGATTAATCAACTGCTTAAGGAAGCTTTAAAATTAAAAGACCAGGATTTTGTAAGCCATCTAGTTTTAATAGGAGCACAACCTGACCAAGAATGTTTCCTCATCGCTATTGATCATCAGCTTTTTTCAGTGGCGGAAGCGCTTTTAAATAATCGATACGGGGTTGTTCCTTTACCTGGTAGCCTCCCTAAGTTAGGCAAGGAGGGAAACTTTTTCATTAAGCACTGGTTAGAAAAGATAGGGGATGCTAGCCTGCGATTAAAAGAAGCTGAGTTCCAAGATCTGGGGATTGAAGAAGCAATTAAAGACGCTTCTTCCCTGCTCACTATTCCTCAAAAAATTATGTATGCCGTGCGCTATCAATCTTCTTCAATGCTAACCACTTTATTAAAGAGTTCTCCTCGTACACTTACCACTCTTTCACCTTTACAATTACAAGAAGTATGGAGTGTTGCCTGTAGTCGCTCAGTAGATGCCGTCCAAGCTTTAATAAAGGAAGGATTGGATCTTACCTTAAAGGATGAAGAAGATAATGGTGGCTTGCATCTGGCTGCCAAAGCTCTTAATGTTGAGATTTTAAAGTACTTTATCCAACAAAAAATGGATGTCAACGCTCTTAATAAAAGCGGCCTGACCCCCTTACAGCTGGTACAGGGAAAAGATTGTGATATAGATGAACTTATTTCTTGTATTCAAGTGCTTCTGCAAGCAGAAGCACAAGGTCTTTCATCAGGGCAGCTTGAACTAATCTGGAATAAAGCTAAAAATTTAAAAGATGAAGCCTATCTCCTTGACTTATTCCACAAGATGCCCAACCAGGTGATTTGGCATTGTTTTGGATCGGGTGGTTGTGACACCCTTCAATGGCTTTTATCGAAGAGCAAGGTCCCTATCACCTTTACAGCTGAGGAAACTGATCAATTATTAAAATTTGCTTGTTACAATGACGATTGCTTGCGAGTTATCCATGAGCAAAAATGGGTGGACTTGAATAGGATGGATGCTTCAAAAAATACAATCTTTCATAAGGCTGCTGAGCGTCGAGCTTTAGAGGTAATGAAGTGTTTGTCCTCTCGGAAAATAAGTAATATTAATGTAATAAATGCTAACCAATTAGCAGCAATAGATATCTTAGTTAAAGGAGAAGCTACTTCTAAGCTATGCAACACTATTCTTCATTTGGTTGAACAGGGAGCAATCGTACAGAAACCGGCGACTATACAAGCAATATGGAAAAGTTTTATCTTAAAACAACCTTCCCAGCTTTACAAACTATATGAGAGAAAAATCTTGGCACCTCTTAACGAAGAGGGAGATACTCCTATTCACTTTGCTACGCATTCTGCAGGACCTGAAATTCTTCGCGAGCTCATCAGTTATCAATATTGGCCTGTTGATCATCCAAATGAGTATGGCTCCACGGCGCTAGACTTAATATTTCATCAAAATTGGTGCCGAATAAAGCAGGAGACTTTTGAAAAGATTTTTCTTTTATTAAAAGCGGGTGCCAAAGTAACGCAGGCAAAATCTCACGGTGGATGGCCTCTTCCTGCTATCTTTGATAAATTATGGACCGATAATTTTAATGAGCAGAGTAAATATTGGGATGGACAAAAGAATTGGGGCGTAAATAGTAAGGATTCCTCTAGCTTACAAAATGCGGTAAAAATTTTCTGGGAAGATAGAAAAGGAATGGTTGATTCACTTATCAACCTTTATGCAGGAGATAAGGGAAATATTCAAGCCCTTTTGTACTATATGGATAACCACTATTGGGAAGAATACTATTATTATTATAGTGGCGGAGGGTATGTGAAGCAAAATATAGCTTATGTAGGCACAGTAGAGAAAATTCTTCCTCCTAGTAAGAACATAGCTCATCGTAAGCATTCTATCAAAGATACCTTACCTGAAATTTACAAGGATTTAAAGAAGATGATCTAAAGTTTAGAAAAGGATACAGAGGGCTCTGTAGTCTTTTCTATAATGATCTCTTTATCAGCCCTTTATAGGAAAACATTAACGGCTAGAGAAGCAAAAAGCTAACGGCCTCTTAAGTTTTTTACGTTTCCTAAGGGTAAAAAATTATAAAAGCTTGAACAGCTATAGAAGAGAATTAATAATAAGAAAGGACGCTATTAATAAACAGTCCTTAGGTGGACCACAGGGAGGAATTTCATCGCTTGGCGTCTTTTTAGTTTAAGTTTTTGGTTCAGTGGATTATACGCTTTTGAGCTACTTCTTATATAACCCTGTCCTTCATAAAATCCTTCTCATTAATTAGAGAGACATCTTTCAGCGGGAGGGTTATGTAGATAAGTTTTTTAAACGTATCAGTCCTGTCCTAAATAGTATCTAAGCTGACAAACATGAATTAACTGACAGAAATAGTACCTGCCAGGTAACTTATGTTTGTCAGGTCAAGTACTGTTTAGGACAAATTATATAACGGTAAAAACAGACCCCTGTTTTTAAAAAATTTTAAATAAGAACATTTGTCATTAACTGGCATTTAACTCAATCTTTTTTCTGATTAATATTTTTTATCAACACCTTCATTTATTGTTTTCCGCTTATATTGTTCAATAATCTTTTTATATTCATTGACTAAGTGAGAAGTCCTACCCACCGAAAAAGCTGCTTCTTCTGTAGACATACCTTTTTGTTTGCATAGCAATATTTGCTTGAAAGTGGATATATACCTTTGTATCGCCGGTAAAAAGGGCTTTGTTTCTCTACTCACTTGCTGAACAGTTTTTTGCTCGATAAAGAGCTTTTTAATGATCATTTGTTTTGTGAGTTAAAGTAGGGCCTATATCATGGATAGATCCTCTTCTTGGAAGAACCTCGCGGTTTTCTAATTCCTACTCCTTGATATATTTGCCTACACTTTGTGGCGATATTTTTAAAAAAATAGCTAATTATGCATGGGTTAAGCAACCTTCTTGATCAAAAGCTTGCTTGCACATCCGCGCCACAGCTTCTTTTTTTATAGCCTTTAATTTTTTCCCTTTGGCTCTTTCCATAGCATCTTGCAAGCTTACCAAGCAAAAATAAAAAAGAGATCTGCCTACTTATGTAAAAGTGATCGTTTTAAGGAAAGAAGTAGCTGCTTTATTTAATAGGTTGTATTTAATTAACTTGTTGCTTTCTTTTAAATTTAATAACATGATTGTGTTTAGTTGTTTTTAATTTAAGCTCGTTATTGAGGGATATTCAGTGGAAATAAATAAGTTATCTCAGGCTTGCAGTTATATAGATAAGGTGGCTGATTACATACCCATCGTCAGTACAGTAACTAACCTATTTGATATTTTTCAAAAACAGGTCATTTTACGCTCTAAACAAAAAGAAAATATAAATAAAAGCTCCTATTATCGACATCTTAGTCAGAAAAGCTTTAAACGGTGTATCATCTTGCTAATTCCTATTCTAGGAAATATAGTTGTAGGCATTTGGGACTTTACTCATCAAAAATGCTACCCTAGCTCCCCCCCAGCGGTGCATCCTGCATCTCCACAGCTTAGCTTCCCTTCCAGTAATACAGCCGCTATGCTTACCGCTGTCCAGCAAAACGTTTGGACCCCTGAGCCTGCTGAGCTTAAGCTAAAAAGCAGGAAAAGTAAGGAAGCTGTTGCCGTTCAGAAGGAGCCGCGACATGTGGGGGAGTGGCTATCAGAAATAGAATTAAATAAAGAAAAGAGATGTCTGCTTGCTGCCGTTAGACGAGATGGCTTGAAACTTCAGTATGCAAGTGAAGTTCAAAAAAAAGATAAAAAAGTGGTGCTTGCTGCCGTTCAGCAAAATGGTAAGGCACTTGCATACGCCAACCAGGCATTAAAAGAAGATGAAGATGTCGTGCTTGCTGCTGTTCAGCAAAATGGCACGTCCTTTGAGTATGCGCATGAGAAACTTAAAAATGAGAGAAGTTTTGTGCTTGCTGCCGTTAAGCAAGATGGCCGGGCACTTCAGTACGCCAGCCAAGAATTAAAAGAAGATAGAGAAGTAGTATTTGCTGCCGTTAAGCAGAATGGCTCGGCACTTCAGTACGCCAGCCAGGAATTAAAAAAAGATAAAGAAGTGGTGCTTGCTGCTGTTGAGCAAAATGGCTGGCTACTTCGGGAGGCAAGCCAGGAGTTAAAAAAAGATAAAGAAGTGGTGCTTGCTGCCGTTAAGCGAGATGGCTGGGCACTTCAGTACGCCAGCCAGGAATTAAAAAAAGATAAGGAAGTGGTGCTTGCTGCCGTTAAGCAACATGGCTTGGCACTTGAGTACGCCAGCCAGGCATTAAAAGAAGATAAAGAAGTAGTGCTTGCTGCCGTTAAGCAACATGGCTTTGCATCTTATTATGCCAGCCAAAAATTAAAAGAAAATAGAGAAGTGGTGCTTGCTGCCGTCCAGCAAAATGGCTCGACCTTTGAGTATGCGCCTGAAGAGCTTAAAAATGAGAGAAGTTTTGTACTTATTGCCGTTCAACAAAAAGGTTGGGCACTTAAGTTCGCAAGCCAGAAGTTAAAAGAAGATAAAGAAGTGGTGTTTGCGGCTATTGAGCAAGATGGCTCGGTACTTGAGTACGCAAGCCAGGATTTAAAAAAAGATAATGAAGTAGTCCTTGCTGCCGTTAAGCAAGATGGCATGGCACTTAAGTTTGCAAGCCAGAAGTTAAAAGAAGATAAAGAAGTGGTGCTTGCTGCTATTAAGCAAAATGGCTTGGCACTTGAGTACGCCAGCCAGGAATTAAAAGAAGATAAAGAAGTGGTGCTTGCTGCTATTAAGCAAAATGGCTGCGCACTTCAGTACGCCAGCCAGGGTTTAAAGAAAGATAAAGAGGTGGTACTTGCTGCTGTTAAGCAAAATGGCCTGGCACTTCGGCATGCAGGCAAGAAATTAAAAAAAGATAGAGAAATTGTGCTTGCTGCTGTGCAGCAAGAGGGCCGATCACTTGGGTATGTAAGCAAAGAAGATAAAGAAGTGGTGCTTGCTGCCCTCAAGCAAGATGGCTGGGTACTTAAGTACGCAAGCCAGGTATTGAAAAGAGATAAAGAATTTGTACTTGCTGCTGTTAAGCAAAATGGCTGGGCACTTGAGTACGCCAGCCAGGCATTAAAAGAAGATAAAGAAGTAATGCTTGTTGCCGTTGAGCAAAATGGCTGGGCACTTGAGTACGCCAGCCAGGAGCTAAAGGAAGATAAAGAAATTGTGCTTGCTGCAGTTAAGCAAGATGGCTTGGCACTTAAGTTTGCAAGCCAGGAGTTAAAAGAAGATAAAGAAGTGGTGCTCGCTGCCGTTAAGCAAAATGGCTGTGCACTTCAGTACACCAGCCTGGCATTAAAGAATGATAAAGAAGTGGTACTTGCTGCCGTTAAGCAAAATGGCTTAGCCTTTTATTACGCAAGCCAGATGCTAAACAAAGATAAAGAAGTGGTGCTTGCTGCCGTTAAGCAAAATGATAGGGCACTTCAGTTCGCCAGCCAGGAGTTAAAAGAAGATGAAGAAGTAGTGCTTGCTGCCGTTAAGCAAAGAGACGCAGCACTTCAGTATGATAGAGAAGAGTTAAGGATTTGAAAAGGAAGAGCTAAAGATCACGATAGAGCTAGGTTAAAAAAGTTACTATAAGCTTAAAGCACGTATGGCCAACTTCACGTTTAAACTCAATCAAGAATAGATCTAAGTCGCTTTCTATAGAGTGCAAAGGTAACTGTTTATACGCTTTAAAAAAACTTAGTCTGCATACCCAACCTTCTGAAAGATCCGCTTATGCTTAACAAAAGGAGCTTTATAAAGTACGTGAGTGCATAAAGAGTAGATGAAAAGCATATTGTTTTTACTTCGAGCAGAAAAATGACTTTATCATCCTGAGCACCTATCAATTACTGTCGACTAATGAGATTACTTTCCATAAGGCGCGTTGTTTAAAATTTTATCCGCATTGCCGCTTCTGCCATGCCTAGGATTGATAAGATTTATCCATAGCAGCAGATTGAGGTTTCTCTATCAAATTCTGAGGACATTTAATAGATTTTGTAACAAAGGGGGGCCTTGTTGCAATAGGGAAAGATGCTTAAAAACACGATGGAGCCTAAAAATTCTCCTCAAAATTGAGAAGAATATTTAGCAATCTGGGGGAGGCAGTTCCTTTCCAAAAACTCTTATCGACTTAGAAAAATAGATATGGCTTACTTAAATCTCGTTAAGCGTGCTTTAAGAATAGAGCTTAAGCCTTTTGCGTCTATACTTATTTAAGAGATTCTCTCTCCTAAGGTATGGAAGTTATAGGTCAATGTTATGTTTGGTAAGGAGTTCTTTTAACTTGGGAACCAAATTGCGTTTACGATGGTGTTCCTCAAGAAGCTGCCGGATATTTTTAGTCCATTGAGCGATAGATTGTGCTTGTATAGCAGCAAGATAAGCTTTATCCAACCACTCTGCTGCTCGGTCATAATAAGATGCCCCTTGCTGAATGGCCTCTGTGGCAAGTTTTTGACAGTTTTTTAAAGCCCATTCAGGCCGCTGAGTTAAAGCTTCCTCAATAAGAAACTCCGGCATAGTCCTAAATTTTTCTGCAATCTTAATAGCTTCATCAATCATTTTCTCATATAAAAGAATTTTAATTGACTCCTCATAATGGTAGGGCCTGTCAATTTGAACAAATTTTAAAATGCCTGGTTTGATGATATCCCATTGGCTTTGCGCCCCCTTTTGTAAAGCTTTATAGTCTTCCAAAGAAGAGGCCATAGTAAGCAAATCTACTCCAGCTCTTATACCTATCTGGATTTGACCTGCTTCAAAAGCTAGATCTCTTGTCCATCTTAATAAATTTCTTGCTAGCCAACCTTCTTCATGGGGTCTTTTATAGCAAAGAGCTGTTTTTAAAGCCAATTGGAGCTCTTTACATCCATAAAATTGCTGAGAAAGCTCTAAAAGTAGATTAGGGTCTCGAATATGGCTACTAATGAAATTTTCTGCTTCAACATATCTTTTAAGCTCAATGAGTAATTTCGCATATTCTTCGTCCATGCGCGCTAGATGAGCTAAAAGTAGACAGGTATCAAGCTTTTTTCGTCGTTTTAAAACATGAAAAGCAACGCTGGCAATTTTTTTGCTGACCTCTTCATCTAGCTCAGTAGCAAAAACTGCTTGATTAGTAAGAGCTGCTTTCAGTAAGGGATAGTCCCAGCCAACCTTCATCAATTCAAGAGCAGCATCAAAAGCGCCATCCGATTCTTCGTTCCAATCATAAAAAATTTCAATCCAGACTGCTTTTTCTTGCGAAGAAAAATGACTGATAAGAATGGCTTCTATCCAAAGCGACGCTAAAGCATCTAAAAGTTCCTCGTAAAGGTCATCTCCGCCAAAGTCGGTAAAGGTTTCTTTTCTTTCTATTAACGGCTTAGTGATCGCCTTTAGAATAGCAAAAGCATTAACCCCATCTTCAGCTTTTAAGAAAGGAATAACTTGTTCCATTAGTTCTTCAATTCTTAAAGCTATCTGGCTTAAACCCTCTCCTTCATCGTCCCAAAAATCATAATCCTGATAAAGGATATCTTCCATTTCACTAACAATGACTTGAGTATCCAGAAGAGATGTTGGTTCCCCGGTTGCTACAGGGCGGATAAGAAAGATTCGAATATCCTTCACCAGATAAGGATGTTGCTCGATCAGCCTTAATAATAATGATCTAAGCGTGCTCAGATCTAAGGTTCTTAGTATCTCTTCTAAAGGAGGTTCCAAGGATTCAATACCTTGACGAGCCATTTTAAGTAAGACTGCTACAAGGTGCTTGCAAGGATAAAAATCACACGGGCAGGAGCAGTAGCCTTTTTGCCAATCTTGATTTTTTAGAGAAACTTTTACTTGGTAAGGCTCGGGTGAGCTACCTTGAACTGTAGCATATAAAGTATCCGTGGCTATGGTTAAAAAAGTAACTTTTTCAATGTAATTTTCACCCTTAAGGAAAGTGTTTGGAAAACACCATTCTTTAATCATAGCTTCATTAAAATAAAAAGGATTTTTTCTCATAATTTTTGGCTCTGTTATCAAAATCCTCAATCAAATTAAATACATATTTTGCTGTTTTAAAGCCTTTTATTCCAAGTATTTAACGGCCCAAGCAAAAATAAAGCATGAGTATTTTCTTTAGGTTCTCGCTGCGTTAAGTCCAATTTTAAAAAAATTTGAACAATCCTCTAGGCGTTCATCAATAATCTTTCGGTTTTTCTTGTCGCCCATCATATTTTGAGGCAGAAAAGGAATATTTTCTGGCCGCTGATTAGGAAGCTCATTGGGGTGCTGAGCCTTCCAGTGATACAATTCTTCACGTTCATACATTGACTTTCCCAAGCCATGCGCAAGTAGCTGGAGGTTGCGCATGATAAGAATAGTAACCAGCTGAGGTTGGAGGCAGACTCTGAGGAAAAGGCATAGGAAAGGGTAGAGGAGATGGTGCACGGTAAGGATGGTGACTATTTGGAACAGGGGTAGGCTTGGAGCCGCTGGCAAGGTAGGGGAGTAGGGCGATTTGGCGGTGGTGGTGCTGAGGGGGATATGCGCTGTCGTTTAGCAGATTGATCCTGCTGTAGTGGAAGCACGCGAGAAGCAGAAGAAGCAGATTGCCCTTCTTCTCTCTGAGATTGCTGTTCCTCTATTTGAGATGTTTCACTTTTACGCTTTTTAGCTAGGCTTAATAAGCGGCTGTATTAGGCAGATTGATTCAAATTCGCCTGTTGGATGCGCTCTAATTGAGAAGCAGAAGGAGGCAAAGAGGTGGATTGTCCTTCCTCTCTCTGAGGTTGCTGTTCTTCTGTTTGAGAGATTTCAGTTGTACGTGTTTTAAAGGAAGAAACAACTGGCATATTTTCAAGAGGTGGGGAGGGGGGAGTTGATCCTGCGCCTCGCATAAATTTTTTCCTAGGTGACATTATTGGTGACATTAATAGAGTGTATGATAAATATGAACATATCACTAAATAAAAAAATGTAAACTAAAAAGGAGAGTTGAAATGATTAGTAACATTTTTGATAATTATTTGACCAAAGTAGATAAATTTACGGCGTTGTTGCGCCATGTTGCTCAAAAGTTTGAAGAAAAAGGACGGATAGAAATAGCCCATCTTTTATATCAAAAAGCTGCTCAAAATCACGATCCTGTAGCCATTGATTATTTGATATAATTTTATGAGCAAAAAGGAGTGGAACAGTACCAAGAAGCGATTAATAAATTGAAATCTCAGCTGGCTAAGGTCGTTCAACAACTTAACCCTGATTCTCTTCTTAAAAAACCCTATTCTTTGCCTCCTATTTCTTATTCTGGGGAAGGAACCATCCGCGGTTGATAAATTTTGGCATCGACTTGGCGAATTGCCAAGTTGATGGAATTTTAACCAGTTTTTAGCTCATCTAAAAGCATCGTTTATTCGATAAAAATACCTGTTTTTTGAGAGTTGGAGAGAGTCGATTAATCTTTAGCATGCTTTATTTTCGAGTGCTGGGATAGCGTGCATCTAGAAAGAAGAGCAGCTTTCCGACCTATATTTTGCACTCCCGTTTTATCGTTTGGAGAAGGGGTTAATATTTCCTTAGTTCACCTTTTGACAAAAAATTCTATGGAAAGCTGTTATAGCTGGATTGAGGGATCACTACTGTGTCTGGGAAATCATTTTTTTGTTTATCTTTTCTGTGCAGGGCAAAGAAGCTATCAAATATATACGCAATCGTTATTTTGGATGGTTTAAATGTATCGCTTGCCATTCGAAAATGATGTTTCGCATTTCATCTCAATTCTAAAAAGCAGTGTCTCCAAAATTATCATTTTGAAGGAAGTTTAAAGAGCCAAATGAATTGTAGAATCCTTTTTGGATTCTATAATTCATAGTAAAATTAGGCACTCCAAGAGAAGATACTTGCTTCTTGGTCTGGCATTTTCATTAATGTCTAAGCGAGCTGATCGGATTGTTGTACAGCCTCTTGCTGCATTTGGATGACAGAATCTAACGCTATTCCTTAATCGCTAATTTGGCAGCTGTGCCATCCGTCATGGTTAGCGACCCAGGGTCGGCAGTTTTAGTGACCCACCCTAGCTACCAAAATTTTTTTCTTTATTTCTCTTAAACTGCATACACGATGATATACTTTTTTATTCTTGACAGCTAGGCAACTTTTCTTGATAACTCAACAGTTACATTTTCTTGTACTGCATTTAAATGTTCACAAGAAGGCCTTAAAACAAAGATTGCATCTAGCGTCTTTTCGAAATTACGGAAGAGTTCTTTTGAATTTTCATTTTCAATAATTTCTCTTCCAATTTGGCACAAAGCATCCACTCTAGACTTTTCTACTGGGCTCCCCAAGGTTGCTAAAGGGAGTTTGTTCTTAATGAAATTTGTTTGAGACAAATGAAAAAGAAAGCAGTGGTAAACAGCAGGCTTAGAATCAAAGGTCGTTCTGATCCCTCAACGCCGCGCTGTTGGCCAAACTGCAAAACCCACAATGACTACTCCAATCTTCAATAAAAAACCTCTAATAATCATCTCAAAATATATCCTTGCACCACATCTTTCATCTTCCATGAAAGATTTGCAGCCATAAGATAGCGATACTCATTTTCTTCCTCATATATGAGGACTATTGCCCATCGTTTTCTATGATGAGAAGGAACATATAACCTTGCTCCCTCGGCTTGGACTCCATTTTTTTTTATCACCGCGAATGAGGATTTCCTGCTTCCAGCCTTGGTAGGCTTTAAAGAATTCTTGGCACGAGAGAGACTTTTTACTTCGCATGACTTTTTGATTCTTTCTTGAGTTGAGTAATGATTTGCACTCCAGGCCAAATAGCTTCTACTCCATCTACAAACAAGCTATTGCCGTAAAAAGTATTAGTGAGTACGCAAGCGACTTTAAAAGCAGGAAATTCACAGGCAAAATTTTTAAGTAATTGCAAAGCTAGTGTATACTTTTTTGGATATTCTATTGACCTTTTAGGCTCTTTGGGACGGGCTTTTTTAGAAATTCCCCACCTTTTTAGCTTCCTCACTTCCTGTCACCATCTTGTGAGTACGGGATCGGGAGAATAAAAGGCAAAGGAGACGGGAATGCAAAATTTTTTAGTCACTAGCTGAAGAAATACTATATTTTGATCACAAAAATAACCACTTGTTTTTTTATCCCGGATTTTATGCAAATGATGCAATTTCTCAGCATTTTTTGATCGCCTGTGATCTTTATCATCGATAATAAGAACCCCTTCTGTGATGCTATGTTTACGCAGGACCGCACGAACACTACAGATTAGCAGCCTGTTCTAAGCAATCTTAGCCCGTCTAAACATGGCCGATAAAGCCATCTTTTTATAGCTTTTAAGTCCAGCCCTTTCAAATTTTGCCCAACAGATTGAATTTGTAATTAATATGCCCATCAAGAAAAAGCCAGCGAACACCATTGAATTTTGAATAAGCTATTGGGGAATTTTCTTGTTTGAGAGCCACTTCACGTTGATTTAGATATTCTTTAATAAAAGGAAAGGGGAAGGAGGGGATATAGACAAAAAATTATTTTTAACGAGTTGATAAGCTACAACATTATTTTATTAAAAATTAGTCAACAAGAAATAAGTACATCATGGAGTATAGAGGCTTATGAAGTTTAAATTTAAAGGTGTAGGATAAGCAATTTAGAGGTAAGAGTATAAATTATTGAAAGGCTTATAACGTTAAGTTAATCATTTGAATCCATTTCAGTCGCATAAGTCTTTTTAAACTCTTCTTTAATAAGCTTTAATTCTCGATCTAGCTTTTCATGGATAGCTTCTAAGATCCACTGTTTTTTTGAATAGCTGGAGTATACTTTTTTGAAGATTTGAATACGTTTTTCAATCTCATTGGAGATAGTGTCATCTAAAAAAACTTGAATTCTTCTTTGTTTGGATAAATCACCCACGTTTTCCAATTTAAGCTTTTCAGCGATAGCTTCATAAACCCATTTTCCCTTAGAGCATTTTTTATTGATCGCTTTCAGCGAAAAAAGATGCTTTTCAAGTTTATCATGCAAATTGGAACCTATCGTAAAAGTGTAACTTTTCTCTTTAATAGATAGCAATTTATTTAGTTGTTCGTCGATATCAGCATTACTCATAGTATCCTTTTTTACGAATTTAACAACATCGCTTCATTAGTATTAGGAAAAGTTTTGTTAAATGGGGTCTTTACTACTTAAAAAGCACCAAGGCTTAAAGGCAGCTTTGTACTTCCTTCGCTTTAAGTGAGCAGCCAAAAAACTACTTCTATTCCTTCTTAATAGGCTTTTCATTCTCAGCTTTAAGATAATCTCTTAGGATTTATCATATTACGTTTAAGGATAAGGATATAGCAAATTTAAAGGAAGAAGATTTTTAAAAATTTCTTATACATTTTCGGTGCGAAGAGAGTTATTTAGTTTATATAAATTAAAAAATCTTATTGAGTAAGAAATGTGCATTATAATATAAAACTTGCTCAAGGATTTAGGTTTTGTAGCTAAGACTTTATATAATGGAAGAGGAGCCCTCTTTTTTGTCCTTCTTTAAAAGCAATAATATAGCTATATGAGTGAGGAATCTAAATAGCTGACAAAAGGCCCGCAGAAAAGAAGCTGTATGCCTTTAAGTTTAAATCAGCTTTTTCCTTTTCTTTGCATAAGTAAGAATCTAGCTAAAAAGCTTCAGTCTTCGTTGCTGATTTAAGCAGGCATCTTCTCAGATAAAAAAGGCTTTGTAATTCTTAGGAGAAACCCTCTCAGAGTCCTTAAGAGAAAGATAGAAGGGGAACCACTTAAGCGGGAAGAGTTACTATCTTTTAAGAAGTATTTAAAATATTTTTAATTAGTTGGCTGTTTTAAAGGATAGAGTATGCACCGATTGTCTATAGAATATATGACTGACAGCAAGGCTAAGAAAAGGAGTAAAATTTAACTGCCCGGCTTTACTAGCGCTCATTTATCATCAAGCGGTCTACTTAAGGGATTAGAGTTAGGCTCGATAATCTTTGTAGGATAAACATACCTTTAAAGGAAGTTTTTAAGAGGGGTTTCAAAGCAATATAGAAAAGAATATCAAACTCATTTTCCTAGATGAAAGTGGTAGCAAAAGGTAAAAGTATATTTATTGTAGGGTAGACAAAGAGGTCACTACAAGGTTATTAAGAAAAAATGTTTAAGGCTTAAAGCTTTTTTAAGTACCTTAAGCCTTTGTAAAGGGCTTAAGGTACTTTAAAAATGCTTTCTTGTAAGAGATGGGCTATATTATTTACCTAATTTTTATCCTTAGTTTATCTGGATAGAGGTTGTTTTTTGTAAGGTATCCTGTAGGCCTTTAAGGAGGTTGTCATGCATACCTTTGACACTAAGTAAATCTTCCCCTAAACCACTAAGGCTATCTAAAAGGTCATCTAAAACCTTCTGCAGCTGTTTAATCATGGCTTGTAACTCTTCAATGATAGCATCATATTTACCTCTAACCGACGCAATAATAGCTTGAGAAACATTCATTCCTCCTTGAATTCCACTTTTAACTGCCGTTAGTGTAGATTGAGTGATACTTACTCCTGCCATAATACGATTAAAAGTATTGGGATTCTTTAAAGCTTTGGTCAGGAGCTTTTCAATTAGCTCCATAGCTTTAGAACCTTTGACGGACTTAAGAATTTTGCTTAATACATTTCCTAATACGCGGTAAGTTGTATCGGCAATTCGTTTGGCAGCGCTTCCTATTACATTTACAACCTCGGATAATTCTTCTACGGCTTTTTTCACTATCTTTCCAGTAACACTAATAGCCTTAGATAAAATCTTTACGCTGTTCACTAAATCCACAACCTTTTGTATGACGGTCATTACCTGCTTTAGGATTTTCGCAGTCGAAGCAGCGGCTCTTGCTGTGGCTTGAGTAACCGCAGGGACAGCAGCAGCGGGATTAATACAGCTTAAGATCCCAATTGTTATGGTAATAGCCATTCCCACTGCCATTGCAATGTATTGAGCATGTTCTCTACTAATTCCGCACATCTGACAAAAATCAGGAATAATATCAGACTCTGTTAGCATGGTGGTAAACATAGTAGTCACTAGTTGCGGACCTAGCATGCCCACCGCCATTATAGCCATAGTGGCCATCACGAATAATTGAGTAACAGCTCTTAACCCCGCCTTTAACCCATCTAAAAATCCATTGCCACTAGGGATAATTTTATCTATTAATTTAGAGACTATGTCTACGATAGCTTCAATGAGTTTACCCGTTAAGTTGAGTGTGGCATCTAATAAAGCAAAGACAAGGCCTAATAGACCTCCTGTTGCTACAGCCATCAATACGGTTATAACCTTTATTATCGGTTCGATGATCTTCATAAGAACGCCTAGAAAGCCTGATTTTCCTTGCTGCTTTTGCATCTCTTTTTCTTTTTCTTGCTGCTCACGAACTTGCTGCAATTGCATACCTAATTTTGCAGTTGCTTGCTGCTTAGCCTGTTGGGAGCGAGAAGTTTGTATCTCATAAATTGTATTTTGAGCTTCAACAATCGCTTTACTAATCGTCATGAGTAAATCCATGGTTTTCTGCTTGCCCGGACCATTAGGCATTAGCAATTGTAACTGCGCCATCGAAGCATTTAGCATTTCGCGTGCTTGCACAAGAGATGTTGTTGCTAGGTTAGAGGAGATATCTTTAAAAGCATTCTTCATCTGCTCAGCCGAGGGCTGCCAATTTACCGGTAATTGATTTTGAACTTTAGTCTCACTGATGGTTTTATTTATGATCTGTTGAGCAATAGCTTTAAGAGCGTTAGAAATACTAGGATCTTTGATGTTTTCTATAGCTTTTTTAAGAGCCGCAAGGTCAGCAGCACCCAAATTGTTTTGACCCGCGTACTCATCCAGGTTAAGCTTAAGGTTAACTTGAAAGCTTCCCTTTAAAGCTCCATTATACATCGCGCTATTAAGAGGAGGTGTCCATCCTGAGGGGGTGCTAAATTTTTGGCTAGTTTTTTTAAGAGCTGCGTTTTGCAATTGCTTAAGTTTTGTCTGGTTCACTCCTTTGAGTGCAGGGGAAGGGTTATAATGTTGATAAATAAGGGCAGCTTTTTCTTCCGAGGTAAGGGAAGGGTCACGATTTACAGCATCTTCAAAAGCAGCATTGTAAGTGTCTGAGAGAGAAAGGTTGTAAGAGGAGTTGTCTACAGCTGGCTTTAATTTAGATACATCTACTCCTGCTTTCAAAGCTTCTTGCTGTGCTTGCCCTGTAAGCGTTTGTAGAATTTGATTAAGGTCGGCACCAGAACTTAGCTTGGTACCCTCGGTGGTAGCTGTAGAATTATAAAAAGCAAAGGTAAGTTTTGCTACATCGCTCGAAGATAGATTGTTAGCTTTTGCATAAGATGTTAAGGCGGCATTAAAGTTATTGGCATATAAGTTGCGTTGCCCCTCATCCGTTAAGGGTTGCGTATTGCTATTTTGATTATTAGCATTCGCTTGGGCTTGGGTTTGTAGATGAGTAAGGAGGGCTTGAGGTTGAAAGAGTCCTTTAGCTAATAGAGTGGGATCTGTTTGTGCTGCTTCAGAAGGAGCAGGAAGTTGAGGACTCCCAGGAGCAGTAAAAGAGTTAGGCTTGGCAGCTTGCGTGGATTTGTTAGCCGTATCCGTTGAGCGTGGATCTTCCCCTAAAGTAGGGGGAATGGTATTGACTTCCCCAGGTTCCCCCACTTGAAAATTGCTGAAATTAGGATTGGAATTGATATTAAGTGGCATGTAGTCCTCCTCAAAAACTTGGTAGAATAAACATAGGAAAATGGAAGTTTCTTATATTATTACAAATGTTTTTTTTAATTATTGATAGTTGAATTAACGTTAAAAAGTTTTCTTTAATTAGAAGTATAAAATTTTTTAAGCTTTTTAGTCCCTTGTAGGCTAGCTTGCTCCCGATAAATTCGTTTAAATTTAAACCTTTAGAATTTTTTGCTTCCCTGCTTTTAAGCGATCGGCGTTACTGACGGGTAAAAAGGCTCATAAGAGGCCTTTTTACTCGTTTATACTTATCTGGCTTAGCCTGTAGATTGAACTCCAACAGAGCTTCCCAGCTTCCTTTCATCCTCAGAAAATTTACGTAGTTGTTGCATAAGATCGGCAATTAATTTTGAATTTTCGCTTTTAGCGTTATTCATTAAGTCCACTGTTTTAAAGGCATTTTGGATGTAAGCATCCATCATCGCTTTTAAAGCCTCTGCTTGAGCTTTTTCTACTACTAGTTCTGATTTCCATAAGTTCATCAGTCCCTCGGTAGACTTATTTAGCATGGTGGAAGTCATGTTGAAGATCATCATTTTGTTAGACACGCTATTGGCATGGGTCATGAAATAGCTAGTATTAAATTTTTCCAGTTCATAATTTGCTGTCTCAGATTCATGGTTGGCCCTATTTAAATCTCTTTTAGCAGACAAAGACTCCTCAGAGCTTCTTAAACTCTTAGCTTCCGCTCGCTTCAACTTTGCTGCTCTTTGATTTTCTTCTAGTTGACCGCCATAGGCTATGTCTCTTTGATCTTCAGCATCTTTCAACTTTTGCTCAGAGGCTGTAATTCCTTTTCTAGAGCCACCTTGCTTAGCCTCTTCTAGATTTTTTCTAGCATCGGCTACATTTTTATCCGCATTTCTCATTTGTTTAGCTTTCATTTCGTTGGCTGTGTGTTGGCCTGACACCTCATCGTAGTACTGTTTAGCATTTACTTTACGGCCTTGAAGGCGTGTAGCTTCGTCTTCGTACGTTTTTTGTTGTGATTTCATTTCTTTATCAGTATTGCGATTGACCCTAAATTGCATGGCGGCTTGTCCTAATGAAACCCCTGCTTCCATAAAGCAGGCGATTGCACTAGCCATATACATCTTAGACTCTTTTTCAGCTGCTTGTAGAATTTGCTGGGCTTGGCCTTTGGCCAGCTCATTAATCATACTCATTTGAGATAAAGTAATTTTTTCTTGAGCCATGGTCATTTGACGTAAGACATTAGAGATTTCGGTAAAATTCATAAAAAAGGCCACCAGGGGATTGGGCCGTAAAAAGGGATTGCCTGTGCCTGAGGATTCTGATACTCCGGCAGCCTGGGCATTAGGAGGAGGAATATGAGCGAGTAGATTGCGTGTGTGTTTAGCAGATACAGCCTCTTTTCCCGTGGAGGTGCTATCTGTGTAATAGGCCTGGTTAGGCTGAGCTACTGCTTTGGCAGCTGAATTCGCTCCTGCAGCGGGAACGGCTCCAGAATCAGAAGGGGGTAGATAAACTCCGCCTCCCTGGCTTTGTCCTGTGATATTTCCAGATGTCATGATTTCCTCCTTCTCTATTGTTGAAGAGAATTGTTGTTAAATTTTTTATATTAACTGTGAGACGGTAGTATGGCTAAATTCTTTAGAACCGCTCCTAAATGCCGTGTAAATAGTTTCAGCAAAATAAATAATATCTTCGATCTCTTCGTTGAGCTGGCTAGGGGTGGCATCAATGCTTTCAAGGACCCCTGTATAAGCCTGATATAAATGCTCAAAATCCTCTTCCTTCAAGCTAGCCGTAGCCTGCTGAATATATAAACCTATAATAGACTCAGGCTCGCCAGCCAAAGAGGGTAAAAAAGTTTGAAGATTTTCTAAACCTTCCACTAACTCAGCCTTTAAATGTAGAAAAAGCTCTTCTAAAAGTTTCTTATTTCCTCTAGACACTGTTAATAAAGAGAGAATGAATAGAAGAGGAAGTATTAATGCTGCCAGGGCTTGCTGTTGCTTGGCAGTTGCTCCACATGCACTTACAAAGCTTCCCACAATTTTTTGGCAAATACCTGTTTTCAAGGTAAGGATTAGAGCTAACTCAATTCCAAAAGATTGCTTTCTTTGTTGTTCCTTTTCATCTTTTTCTTTAAGAGGCGAGGTGTAGGTAAAGCTAAAATGAGTTAAAGCCCAGCTTAAAGCTATGGTGGTGAGCACAAGGCCGCGGGAAATCATTAGCAGGAGTTGCTTATTTCCTTGATCTTCTGGGAGTAGATGGATTCTTATGAAAAAATCTACCAATCGTTGCGTGGATAAGGTTAAAGCTTTTCCTATAATTCCTGCCGAGCTTTCCTCTTTTTCGATCCCTTGCAAAGCAATTTTAAAGCTCAATAAAAGTGCGGGGGCAGCTTCCTTAACCGTTTGGGCTATAGTCACTGCACTTAAAGAGCTAATCAGCGGACCCAAAATAGTTAAAAATTTTCCATGGTTTTTTCTATTATAACTCTCTTTAACGGCCTCTAAAGCATGGGCTAGATTTTTTCTAGCTTTTTGTATTTCACTATTCTTTTCTTTCATAGGTGGTCTTCAGCAGCCTTTTTATTATGAAGGTGGGCAAGAGTGGAGTAAGCCATGCCTAATTGGTTGGCTGCTCCCATTAGCTCATCAAAAAATGGATCATTAGGCCCTAAGCTTGCTAAGCTATTTTTTATCGCTTCAAAAGTTGGAAAGCTGTCTTTAAGGATGCCTTGTAAGGCTTTTTCGGCTAGTTCTAAATTCATCTGCCGGCGAAGATCTAACGGGGAGCCAGCGGCTGCGATAGGATTTTGAGAATCTAAAGCATTTGCAGAACTTTGAATTCCATTGAACACTTTTGCTGCTCCTTCTAATAGCTTTCCTAGTGCAATTAAGGAGGGGTTGCGTTCTTCTATAGGGGCCTGTAAGCTTTGCTCGTAAGCTGCTCGTACATTGGGGGGTAGCCTCTCCGTGATTTCTGCTAGCATTTGTTTCCAGCTGTCATCAGCTCGTGGAGGTGTTACTTCTACACGCATATGTTCTAAAGGATGTAAAGTAGGCTTACTTGAGGAGGTGTCATATTTCCATAAGGCTTGCTTGTCAATCTCAGTAAATGAAATAGAATCTAAATTATTTGCAATGCCCATCGAAAGGCGTAAAGCATAGCTAGCGGCATTCTGCTCATTAAGGAGAGAAAATTCTGGAATGCCGCCGGGGGCACCTGTCCCACTTCCTGAGATGCTCATAACCTACCTCTCGGAGTTTTTTGCATGAGTAATAGGCTCATTTTCTGCTTTAACTTTTTCTATAATGGCAGGATCAATCTCTAATTGGGAAAGAAGATAGTCGTAAGTCATCAACCATTTTTCTTTATCAAGCATGTATTCTTGCTTATCTGCCGCTCTTTTTATAGCCTGCTCTATAGCCATCAGAGCACTAGCATAGTCTTTAGCCTCAATCAAGCAATCACACATCTTCTCAAAAGGCAATGGATCTTCAGGATTTAGCACGCCTAATTCCATAAGCATGGCCACAGCGGCAAGCCAATTTTTTTGCTGAATATAGCAATGGGTCAAGGCAATGGTATATTTTTGATCAATAGGTACCATAACTTTTAGCCAACGATAAAGCTGGCTGGCTTCTTCAATTTCATTTTTTTGGTAAAGGGTATAAGCAAATTTATAGACGTAATCCATAAAATTGGCGTCAAAGCCTAAGGCTTGGGCAGGTAACATGCCATTCTCAAAGATATCGATCAGCGCTTGTTCTTGTAGTTTGATCTCCTCTTCACTTAATTTTCCACTATGAGCATGCACTGTTTTTTTTATGGCTTTTCTGAATTCTTCCTGTTTAAAGTCTTGCGTGTCTTCTGCCATGGATAAGTTCTCCTTCATTAGATTTTATGGCGTGAGATGTTTTTTTTTGAGGTCTTTCTTGCAGTTTTATGGGTTCAAATGATCGTGGGGCTCCTTTAAGATAAGGTAAATTACCGTGTCGATTATGCTGTGTAAATGCTTGGTGAGTAAAAGGAACCCTTATTTTTCTGCTTTAATAGTATCTTTAATTTCCTCTTGTAAATGCTTGATAGTCAGCAAGGCACGATCTTTTAGCATTTGAAATTCAGGTTTATTGCCAGCTTTTTTAATCGCCATTTCCAAGGCAATGATCGTGGAATAAGGATCTTTCATGGCTACAAAGCAATCTGACATGTGATAGTAAGGGATAGGGTTTTCAGGATCTAGCACACAGCAAATGGTGTAGGTATCCACGGCGTTTTTATACTCTTTCATCATATGAAAACAGGAAGCAAGTCCAAGAATATATTTGGCTTCATTAGCATTTAACATGATAAGTAGGCGAAAAACTTGCACGGCATCTTTATAGCGGCCTGTTTGATAAAAATTGTAACCTTGCGCATAAAGTCCTTCCACTTGCTGATCACTAAGATTCAATAGATCTTTTGGCATATGTCCATTTTTAAAAAACTCGTCAGCTAATTGAGTCACATTCTTTTCTTGGCTTGCATCATTCTTCAGCTGTTCCCCTAAGCTTTCTACAGCCTTTTTTATTTGTTCTTCGTCACTTTTCATGAAGTTTCCCTTTTATATTGAAAATTCTGGATTATTTAAAAATTGCAGATAAAATTGTGCTTAATTGTTGCAAAATGCTGTCGGCCACACTGCCCTGCTGGCTTGCCGCATCATTACTTTGATTAACATTAGCTTGTAAGGATTTGGCTTGATCAGAAAGGGTTTGTTGGCTGGCCTGTAATTTACTAATGTAGTTTTGGTTGACGTTATTAAGCGCGTTACGGGTGGCTTGGGCTGCATCTTTGTTCCAGCTATTGGTACCTCCTAGAACCGTGCCATCCCCTTGAGTAAAGGTACGCATTTGCCTCAGCTTATCACTATAAGCAGCTTGCCACTGCGATAAGAAGCTCAAAGCTTGGGACTGGGCGGCCGCTACATTTTGTATGGTCCCGAGCATGCTGATAAGAGCTAGTAAAACTTCATTTAAGATAAAGGTGCTATTGGAATCCCTAGTTAACGCATTGGGGCTAAATTGAGGATTGTAGTAAAGGTTTTGGGTATAAGTGTACCAATCCCCCAAGTCTTGGCTTGCTTCGAAAGAGCCAGAAGGTTGGCTGCTAGTAGCGGTTTTAGCTAGCTCGCTGGTATAAAAAGCAGAAAGGCGTTGCACAAAAACTCTCTGCGCGACAGTCCAGTTAGCAGAGTTTTGGGATAAAGTTCCTACCGGACCATTAAAAGATTCATAGATAGCTTGATAGGATTGTACATAAGTAACGCCGGTGCTATTTTGGCTATTCAATAAATTTAACACACTAGATTTGTTAGAGGTTTGAATAACTGTCGTGGTGCTTAAATAGTTGAGGAAAGCTTTAGTAAAATTTCCATAATTATTGCTAAGGGTAGCTGTATAGGTAGTGCCGTTAAGAGTGAGAGTTTCAGCGCTACTGCTACTAGATAAGATAGAAAAATTAAAATTTTTAATGAAATCAGAGAAGGCTGCTTTAAATTGTCCAGGCAGATTGGAAACATTGATAATGCTACTAAGATCTGTATTTCCTATATCCGGATTGGCACCCACTGAGGCGGTATAAATATTATATAATCCATTCAAAGGGCTAGCTGCATTGGAAGGATCATAAGCTGCAGAAGGGATAGAGCTGGTGCTAGGATAGCCTAAGACTTTAGTATAAAATTGGTTGATAAAACTTGTAATGTCGGTCGTATCTATGGAATTAAAATTAGTGGGAGTTAAATGGCTATTAATGGTCGCTGCACTCGTGGTAGAAGTATTATATAATTTTTGAGTCGGCATCACAGCTATTTGGCCACTCACATAGGAAAGATTTGTATCTAGCACATATGAGCCAGCAATACTGCTAAGATCTTCTAAGAAATTTTGTGAATTAGTACTTGAGGTCATAGGGCTCCTCCTGAAAATGCCGAAGTTATTTATTAAGACCTTAAAGTCATATGTAGAAATAAAAGAGGTTATCTTTAAGATCCACTAAAGGCTTCGTGTTTATATTGTAAATTTTTTTATTTATCTTTTACTGTTAATAAGTTTACCTAGCGATATTCTGGGCCATTTTTTGGATAATTTGTGAAATCGCTTGTAGAGCTGCAGAAGCGGATTTATAATATTCTTCAAAGATATAAAGATAATTTCTTACCGTCTCTTTTTGAGTATCGTTTAAGTTTTCACTAGCTGTAATAGCAAAGGTAATATTTTGTTGAAACTTTCCTGCTGCATTGGCATCGCTACTATTGAAAGCACTATAATTATCCAACATCCATTTCCTAAAGCCTGCTGAAGCTAGCCCTGGTGGAGTGGTAGAGAGAACAGGTTGGCCACTTACACTGAATGTGGTATTTAAATCCGTTAGAACTTGTTTAAGCCTTGAATATAAGCTAGTGACATTGCTCCTATCGCTTGCGGAAGTAATCGCTGAAAGTGTTTTTAGCTGTTCGGTTAATTGAGTACGGATGTTTACTAGTCTCTTATAGGCCGAGACAAATCCTGAAGATCCAGGAGCAATAGAAGGAAGAATAACGGGGGTAATAGGCTTGTTATAGAAGGCACTTGCCGCTTGTTGATAACCAGGGCTCCAAGCAGAAGGCCCATCTTTACCTCTACCATCCCCATAGTTAAAGTTAAAAGCACTAGATTTGGTAGTAACCTGGTTATGCAAGTTTTGAAGTTCGGCCAAATTATCTAAGATTTGTTGGGTCATGTTTAAAGCACTTTTTAGCTGAGCCATATTTTTGGAAATGATCTGGTTACCTGTCTGAACGTAGTCAATTTCAATAATGCTTTGTAAGCCGCGTGCTCCTCCATAGCCCTCTAACTGTGCTGCCTGGACAGCATTAGCGACTGCGGAGACTTGAATAGCTAGGTCTAACCATTGTTTTAGCTGGTTAGCATTTAGCTGAGGAATATTGCTGCCAGCAGCATTGGTATTCACGCCAATAGCTGCTAGAGAGCGTAAAATGGCATCATAATCTTGGGCCATACTCATCGTCATGAGATGTTGATTATAAGAAGACTTACCTGCTGAGGGAGGGACTTTAGAGGATAAGCCATGGGCAGCCAAAAAGCCAGCGCTTACGATTGAGCTAGGGTAGATGATCTGCCCTGAGCTTGTTACAATGACTCCATATTTGGCCAGATTAGTCAGTTGATTAAGAGCTGCATTGACTTCTGAAACGTTTAGGGCAGAAATAAGTGATGCCGGGTAGGGATTGGCTGAGGTCGTAGAGCCTTGAAGTTGCAACACTCTTACAAATGCCAGAATAGCATTATAGTAAGCGGAGGCTACTTTAGCATTAGTATATTCTAGCCGTGTAGGAATAGCACTAGGTATTCCACTTATATTTACATATGGTGTTGTAAAGGTCATAACCTACCCCTTCTTATAGCCAATGAAGGACTTAATGTTTAATATTAGACATTCTTACTTAGTTTTTTAATAAGCTTTTGAGATTAAGTAAGTTAAATTTTCTCTTCTCAACTGCTCTTTTCTTTATAAAATATAAATCTTTATTTTAAAAATTATTTTTAATATTTTTATACGGCCACTTCTAAAGCTGGATTGGTTCCTCCCATTTTGATGGTACCCGTATTGACAGCAGGAGCAAGCATTAAATCGTTGGCATAGACTAGCTTATTGGCAGGGTCCATCAATCGCTGGGTGAAGGTATATAGATCTAAAGAAGGCTTAATGTAGTCTTTAAAACTTTCTACGGTTGCTTCAAAAAGAGCCTCATTTTCTGTCTTTTTTATGCTGTCTAAATGGTCAGCAATGCTTCTGACTAATGAATAAGGTTGTGCGGCATCATGAATATCTTTAGCATTAGCATTTGCCGGTCCCACCAGGAGATCGGCGAGTTGCTGAGCTTGCTCTTGAGCTTTCTTTAAGCCTAATACGGGTAGATATACAGCAGTAATACTGCTTAAAAGCTCTTGGTGTAGGTTAGCTTGGGAAAGAGGATTGTTCTCAAGGGTGGCAGAGAAAGAAATGCCAGTAGCTACTCGGCGAGCTTCGTCTTTAGCCAACCCTTGTAGTCCCAGTTGATATTGCAAGTGGTCTCTTAAAGTAGCTTGAGAGATTTGTTCGGTGTTTGCTAATAAAGCAGAGGCAACTTTGTTGGCAATTTCAGAAGGCGTAGAGATTCCAGCAAGCGTTAAATTGCTGGCTAAATTACTAATGAACCGATTGGTATCTAAATCATTAGGAGTAAAGAAAGGATCGCTTGTAGCAGTAGGAGCAACACCTGCTATTGAACTGGCTATTTGTAAGGCGTCATTCGAAGAAAAACCTTGAGATTCCAAAGATTTTTTTAAGCCATCTCTAAAATCAACCTGAGAGGTAAAAAGCGGATCATAAAAGGCGGTAGAAGCAGCAGAAAGTGCATCAGCGGCCTGCTGACCTGTAATTCCGTTTTTAGTTAAGTTTTGGGCTAGGTTATTAAAAAATTGATTAGAAGCTGCTACAGAAGAAGTTTGCTGAAAAGAGGCTAAAACAGCATTTTGAAGCATTTGTTGAAGAGCACCTACGCCACTTGAGGGTAAACCTGCTTGTAATCCTAGAGCATTAGCAATTTGAGTAGATAACTGCTGGGCGGCATAGGCCTGGACAAAAGGATTAGAAGCAAAATCATTGATGCCTACCCCTTGTCCAGTTAAGCTAGCAATGGTGGATGAGCTGAGACCAGTCAAGCCTAATAATTGGGCGCCTAAACCAGATTGCCCTAAGGAAGAGGACAGTAAACTTAAAGCTACTCCTGCCGATGAGAGATTGATGAGCGCGCTTAAAGTGTTTAAAGCCTGGCTAGCGGCAGGGTTATCATTAAGGTCTTGTAAAGCAGAGGATAAGCTATTTTGAGCGATAAGATGCGTAACATTGCTAATAAAGCCTAAGGCTAAAGCTTTGCTTATATTGACACCATCAATAGTCCGGCCAGCTGCATCATTTTTTAGTAGATCAATCATCTGCTGGCCACTCACCAGGGAAGCACTGGCCAATATATTGGCAGTGGCTACTAAGGATACATCAATCGTTCCTGGTTTTAGCACAGCACTAAATTTTTGATAATAAGCATTTTGATTTCCTTGGTTATGAAGCCTTGCGACGATGGAAGGCTCTAGAGAGGCTGCAATAGAAGCTAAGCCTGCAGTGTTGCTGTTGCCTGCTGCTGAATTGTTATTTGTCATCATTTGAGAAGCAAAGGAAGCAGGAAGACCCATTAAAGATGTTTTAACGGGTAAGTAATAATCAAGAAAGTCTCGCATATCTAGATTTAACTTTAAGCCCTTGTTGATTTGCCCTACGATAGCAAAGGTGAGCTGAAAAAGAGGTAAATAGATCGATTCAATTAAATCGGTAGGAGTGGCAGTGGGATAAGGAGTAAGCAACGGGATGGGCGAGGCATTAATGACGGCAGGGACATCTACGGGAGCTGGAGGTGCAGAAGAGGCTACAGGTAAAAGAGGAGCATAGGTAGAGAGTAATTCTTGTGGGGGAAGAGGCTCTAACCCATATCTTGCTCTTTTTTCGTTAATCTCGGCTAGCTTTTGATTGTTTGCGGTTGCTTGATTGTTATAAGCGTTGACAGCGTCATTGTAAGCATTAATTGTCTGATTACGGGAAGTGACATAGTTATTATAAGTATTAACAGCCTGATTATATGCCGCTTGTGCAGCATTGTAAGTAGCAGTGTTTTGGGCATATTCTTCAGCAGAAATATTACCGGCTAGAAAAGCTTGCGTTTGAGCTTGATAAAGGGTGTAGGCATTATTAAAGTTAATAGCTGCGTTATGGATACTCGTGGTGCTGCTATTATCTTGGGAAACACCACTATTGTAGTCAGAAATTGGTATGTTTACTGAATTAATCCCATCATTAGCTGCTTGATTGAATTTTTGAGTTTCAGCTTGTAGAGCTAGAAGTTCGTTAAGGATTTGCAAGAGATTATTCGCATTATCGATAGAATTTTTGTAAAAATTGGATCGAAGCAGATTAATGAGGGCACTTTCGTCGTATGAGCTTTGCTTATTCATACGTGTTGCAAGAGAAATTACTTGCAGATAAGAGAGAAGGGAGGGCTTGGGAATTTGAGGATTATCAGGATTAAAAATAACCAATCCTGGGTCAGCTAAAGCTCTACTAGCTAAGGTATCACCGGAAACTTGCGTAGAGGATGGGGAGGAAACCGAGGGGGAAGCATTGGAATTGGCTTTCAGCCCAGGGTCAGCGGCTGAGATGTTTTCAGTCGAAGGGTCTTGCTGGCTATTATTTGATACAGGGCTAACCATATTAACATCTCCTGTCTTTAAGGCCTGGGTATTAGAAACGAAAAATTCTTAAGCATTATTTTCTTTGTAGGGAATGTAAATGCAATGTGTATGCCTAATAGATTTTTTAGAAAGAAATTTTCTAAACCTTATAGTTTAATTATATTAAAAAATAAATTTACCATCAATTGTTTTTAAAAAAAAATATTTATATTTTCTTTTTTTATGAGTAAATTAAGGTTTAAGAGGCTTACTTCATAAGTTTTAAGCTCGGCATTAATAAAAAAGATCACTTTATAATTTTTATTAAGCTTATGTGGCCGATCCACTGGCTTGCTATTCAGCGTAGCTTTTTTTCACTTTTTGAGTCCCTTTATGCCAACTAGGGCAGCACAAACCCTCCTTTAAAAAGGAGGGTGTAAAAGGTAAAGTCTTCGCAGAAATCAGGCCAATAAATTTACATTTAAGCTACAAAAGTTTTTTAGAAAAGCTGTTTTTTATTGGAAAGTCTATTTAAGCTGTCCCTGCTGATGCAGATACTTAATAAAAAACATTTTAGAAATTTGTCTGTCATCAATTTTTTTTATTCTTTATCTTTGAAGCCTAGCAGGATGATCAAATGGCTGGGTTAGCAAAGCTTATTTTTTTGATATAAGCCAATAGAGAAGAGGGAGGAGCGAGCTAATGATTATTAAAATCTTTCCAAAAAGAGTGGTGATGGAAAATTTGGCTAGCTTGAGGAAATAGCCTTCTTTCAATAAATTTACGCCAGGACCTAGAAATCTGGTCTAGGTTAATTTCCAAAGCTCCATAATGGGCATTGGGCATGGTGTTATGGATGTTTAAAGCGTCTATAAGCAATTTAAGCCAATATCTAGTATGCGAGAAATCATCTTCCAAATACAAGGCCGAATAGCGTATGACTTCAGGAGCCGTACGGTGGGTAATCATCCATCCTATGATGCGTTGTTTATAACGTAACGCTAAGCTATTTTCATATTCTATTAAGTTTTTTTCTCTTCCTAAAGGAAAAATGTAGTCGGGAATGCTCATCTGTTCCTGACGATGCATAAGATCTTGTCGTTCTTTATGAGTGATCTTCTTAAAAAGAAGTTCTTCAAAGCCAGCTTCTAAGGTAATATTTTTGTTCTGCCACCAGTGGAGATTAAAATCAGAGCGTTTAAAAAGACATTCGACAATTAAAGGCCTAGGGCCTTGCCACTTTTGCTCTAAAAACACCTTTTCCCATATAGAAGCCATAGGGCTTTCTTGAATGTAAGAAAAGGTTACTAAGGTGATAGAGAGCGAAGCTAGAAGCCTGGACATTTCCTCTAGAAGAAGCCGTGCCAGACGAGGATTAACATGGTGCTTGTCCAAATTTAACGCATGGATGTGAGCAGTATGCAACTGCAGGTGTGCTGTCGCTAAGATAATCCCTACCGGTTGCTCTTGCTCAACCAAGCCAATCCCATAGACAGGCGATTGGATTTCATAAGGATCTTGGCCCTTTAAGCAGCTATGCAGGGAGGAAGGTAGAAGTTGAGCGTAGCTTTCGCGAAGGCTTGCCTCTTGCAAGGGAAAGGTAAGAGGCGTAGCTTTCATGATAAATCCTGTAGGACAAGCCAACCAACGCGGTGGCTTTTAAAAAATTGAAAAGACTTTAATCCTCCTCCTTGCCAAGGAGTTGCGCCTGAGTAAAAGATTTGCCTTCTAACCCATTAGTTGCCTAAGGAGTGTTTTAACAGTTATTATGCATTTTCAAACACTCTTCAAGCAATCTTTTCAGTGTTTCTCTTAATCAGAGGCGCCTTTAAATCGGTAATGGTTTCTTTATCGATGATAATTTCTTCGATGCTGCTGTCAGAGGGAACTTCATACATTAGCTCTTTCATGCTACTTTCCAAAATCATCCGTAAAGCCCTTGCGCCTGTGCCAGCTTCCATTGCTTTATGAGCAATGGCATGGAGAGCTTCGTCTGTAAAGGTAAGCTTTACTCCCTCAAGTTCAAACATAGCCGCAAATTGCTTGGCAACAGCGTTTTTAGGCTTAATTAAAATATCTTTTAGATCTTCTAGTTTAAGTTCATTACAGTTGGCGATACTATTGAAGCGACCAATAAACTCAGGAATCATCCCAAATTGAACAAAATCTTCAGGCTCAGCTTTCGATAAGAGCATGCTCTTTTGGTTAGGATCGATACTTTCTTTAGATTCATTAGTAAATCCGATCGTGCTTCTTCCCAAACGCTTAGCTACCATTTTTTCAAGGTTTACGAAAGCTCCTCCTACAATAAATAGAATATTTTCTGTGTTAACTTTTATATATTCTTGGTTAGGATGCTTACGTCCTCCTTTGGGAGGTACATTAGCTATTGTGCCTTCAACTATTTTTAGAAGAGCTTGTTGCACGCCTTCACCAGAAACATCGCGGGTGATAGAAACATTCGCGGTGGTGCGGTTAATCTTATCAATTTCATCCACATAGATAATTCCCTGCTCAGCTTTAGCTACATCATAGTCAGCCGCTTGTAATAGACGCAGGATGATATTTTCAACATCCTCTCCCACATAGCCAGCCTCGGTAAGTGTCGTAGCATCAGCAATAGTAAAAGGGACATCGAGTATAGTTGCTAGTGTTTTAGCTATTAACGTTTTTCCTGAGCCGGTAGGACCAAAAAGAAGAACGTTAGATTTGCTAAAATCAATTTTATTTTCCGCATCTTCTTTATTTTTATTTAGCGCTTGTAAACGCTTGTAATGATTATAGACTGCCACAGAAATTGTTCGCTTGGCACTTTCCTGGCCAATAATATATTCATCCAACCGCTCTTTAATTTCTTTAGGTTTTAATAGCTTTAGCTCATGATTGGGTGTCTTTTTTTTGTCTAAAATTCCTGCACAAAGGCGAACACATTTATCACAAATATAGACGTTGGGTCCTGAAATAAGCTTTTCCACAGCTTCTTCTGAACGGCCACAGAAAGAGCAGGAAACTACTTCTTTAAGAGGCGTAGGTTTTTTTGACATCTTGACCTTTAAATAAATTATTTTTTAGGTGTAACAACTTCATCAATTAAGCCATACTCTTTTGCTTCAAGAGGACTCATATAAAAATCTCTTTCCGAATCTTGAGCAATTCTTTCTACTTTTTGTCCTGTAGCTTCAGCCATAATTTCATGAATGCGCTTTTTTAAATAAAGAATCTCTTTAGCTTGCAAGGCAATATCAGCAGAAGATCCGCCGACACCTCCAATAGGCTGATGAATCATAATCCGGCTATTAGGTAAGGCGTAGCGGTGGCCTTTTGTGCCTGCGGCTAGTAAAAGAGCTCCCATGGAAGATGCTTGGCCTATACAGTAAGTATTGATGCGGCAGCCCATCCATTGTAGGACATCGTAGATAGCTAAACCAGCAGTAATGTAACCCCCCATAGAGTTGATGTAAAGATTGACATCTTTTTTAGGATCTTCCATCTTTAAAAATAGAAGTTGAGCTACAACTACATTGGCTACATGATCAGTGATATCGGTTCCAATAAAAACGATGCGGTCTTTAAGTAAGCGGGAAAAAATATCCATCGATCGCTCGCCGCGCCCAGTATCTTCAATCACATAAGGGGTCAATGAGCTTTTTGGTCTTTCTTCATTCATAACAATCCTTCTTTCTTGTAGCTTCTTCAAACTTATAAGATGAAATATTCAGCAAGTCAAGTATTAATCTATATGCTGGGCTTGTTGGACAAGAAGGTCCTTAGTTTTTTGAGTGATTAAAAAACTATGCAGTCTTGCTCGCATATCTTCTGGTTTCATCGATTCGTTAATAAGAGAAGTCTCTTGGCTGAGCATTTGTTTCATAAACTCTTGCATGATTTCTTCTTGGGAAACCTCTATTTGATGATCGTCGGCTACCTCGCGTAGAAGATAGAATAGGCGATAAGTATTTTCAATGTTTTGAGTGATCTGCTGTCTGGCTTCTTCAGATTTTTTTTCAAGCTCCTCGGGGCTTAAGTTTGCTGCCCGAATATTTTTAAGCGCTTGCATGATTTGCAATTCTTTATCTTCTTTTGTCAATGAATAGGGAATATCAAACGGATATTTTTCTGCTAGCTGTTTTTCAATTTGGCGTCGTTGCTCCAGCTGGGCATACTCATCTGCACGCTTCTCTAAGTTTTTTTCAATACGGGCCTTTAATTCTTCTACGGTAGGAGCTCCGACTTTGGCAGCTAGCTCATCATTGAGTTCAGGAAGAAGGGCTTGTTGATGAGCTGTGATGGTAATTTTGCAGCGGGTAGGCTTGAAATTTGTAGGCTCAGAATGATCATGCGTAGGATCTTCACAAGTCTGTGCATGGGTAGAGTCTTGCTCACTCATGCCCTCTACGACGTCGTTAACATTTTTGCCAATAAGAAGATTGTATAACCATGCTCCTATCTTGCTCTTTTCTACCTGAAAGCGGGAGTCTTTACAGATTTCAAAGCCTTCATCCATATTTTCAATAGTTAAGTTAACGTAATCCCCTTCAATAATAGGATGATCTGCCTTATCTTCCCAAGTCGCATGCGAAAGTTGAATTTGCTGCAAAATTTCTTGGATCTGAGCAGGGCTAACAGGTTCCTTTTGGACTTTTTTAACGGTCAGTTCATCTGGCTTGACTTTTGGCACCCGTGGCTCTGCTTCATATTCGATGACTAAGTGGGCCCCTTTTTCAAGAGAAATTTCTTTAATTTGTGGGCGTTGGATGGCATCCCTACTAAAAGGGTAAGCGTGGGTAAGTTCAAGAGCTTCCTGGAAAGCAGTGTTGACAAGAAGATCGTTCCATTCTTGGTCGACAGGAGCTTTATAATTTTGCACGATAAAATTTTCAGGAGCCTTTCCTTTACGGAAGCCAGGCAAGGTCACTTCTTTATTAACATTTTTAATAGCTTTCTTGTAGGCCGCCTGAGTTGCTAGAGGAGAGACAGTAATCTCGAGTTTTATTTTACATCCTGGTGCACGTGAAAAAATAACATGAAGGTTATCATTTTTATATTCGTTTTGTTGAGCTGGCACAAAAATACCTCATAATAAAAGATGGGGAGGAAAATAGAAAAAACTACTTATTTCAAAGGAGCAAAATTTTAAATTATCATAATCGGAAATTAAGAAGATATTGCTAAAGTAGCGGGTGATGAGATTTGAACTCACGACACTCACGTTGGCAACGTGATGCTCTACCCCTGAGCTACACCCGCAGTCTATTTCCTATGCATAAAAAGTTTGTCAATAGCGGGTGATGAGATTTGAACTCACGACACTCACGTTGGCAACGTGATGCTCTACCCCTGAGCTACACCCGCACGATTTTTAAGCGCAGAAGTGGAAGTATAAAAATATAAAGCTTTTCTAACAAGAAAAAAAGAGAGGTCACTAAAGGCTGTACGAAGAGGGTCTTTTTAAAATTTAAAGGCCCCTTAAGAAAAAAGTTTGGATGGAGACGCTTTAAGGATTATTTAGCTTCCACAAAAGTTGTATAATTTAAAAGATTAACAGGAGATATTTCGTGTTGCATTCATACTGAATGTTTTTGGCTGCCAGAAAATAAGATTTCTTTGTTTTCATAAAAATAAAAAGAAAAAAAATAGAGGTGCTCTATGAAGTTTAAGGCAAAAAGGCTAAGAAATAGAGCGATTCATGGTAAGCTTAGAGCCGATTATTTAGGGGGATTTTAAGCTTTAAGGAACATTAGATAAAAAAAGCTAAAGAATTTTTAAAAAGAGATGTGGCAAAGGCAAAAAATGCTAGCCAAATCTACAAAATGGGCAACTAAATCTTTAAGGAGTAAAGAGGAAAAGACTTTAAATAGTTAAAAAATACCATGAGTGAGGATTAAAGCTATACAGGGATAAATATAAATTACAAGGAAGGTAAGGCAAAAGATAGGGAATGGGGGCCTTTTTTAGCTCTACTTTTTCTTAAAAATGTAGAGGGTAGGGGCAAAAAAAATATAATAATACTTGAATTTATTTACGAATTTTAGTTTGTTTTGACAACATGATCTTAACTTTATATACTGCGCCGATGTGGACAGTAGCTCTTACCCTTCATTAAATATAAATTTTTAAGAATATAACATGCTAAACTTTCGAAAGCTTAAGCAAGATTACTCGTCTGCTTTATTAAAAGATGGAAAAGCTCTCTATGAAAAGGGGACAGTTTCGTCGGCAAAAATCGTCACTTTAGACGCTCAGCGTGTCCGTTTGAGTTGTAAAGTACAGGGGGCCTTTGAAAAAACTTACAATTGTGAAATAGAAATCGATCGGCGTGAATCAACTACCATAGATTCAGATTGCGATTGCCCTCATCAATATGACTGTCAGCATTTATCTGCTGTTTTGTTTTATTTAGAAGCGCATTTAGATGAAACTATTGTAAAATACTCTAAAGAGACCGATCTAGGCAAAAATCCAGCTATTGATGAATCTGAAAAGGAGACCCTACGTGAAACCTTTAAAGAAGCGGAAACTAAAGAAACGGTTCGCCGCAACAAAAAGCAGCAAAAAGAGCTGCTTATAGAATATGTAGGTGCCTCGGATGTCTTAGGAAAATCTCCTTTTTTTCTTCCCGAAGAAGAGCTAATACAAGATAAAGCAGAATTGGCTATCATCTTTTCCAATATAGCCCCTACCTCCACGCAATCTTATGTGGAAGTGCAGCTAGCTTTAAGGTTGCCCTTTCGTTCTAAGCCTTTAAATATCGCCAATGCTCGAGAGTTTTTGGATTCTTTGTGTTATCAAGAGCCTTTTTACATTGGAAATAAACGTTATTATTTCACTCTGCAATCTTTTGATGAAGATAGTGCCCAAACTCTTAAAATGCTGATGGATTTTGCGCGTTTCCCTGAAATAAAAGAAGATCGCAATTTACGCCTTATATACATTGATTTAGAAGCTTTTGGAAACCTTCTTGCTCAGGCTTATGAGGGAGCTATTGCTCGTCCTAAAGCTTTAAATACCTCCTATGAAGCAGAGGCTGAACATCCCTTGCTGCCTTGCTTTTATTGTGGTACTATGGAAGAGCCTTTACGCTATTCAGGCCAGTTTGGGAAGCTGCGTTTTGAATTAGAATATATAAAAGCAGATAGCCCTAAAATCTTGGTTAATCCCACTTTAATGATTGATGATGATCAGCGAGTAACTTTACCTGAAGTGCGCCTCTTTGAATGTGCCAAGCCTGGCTTGTTGTATCAGAACAACTATTATAGATTTCAACCACGTATTCGACGCAAACATCTCCGTAATTTGCCAGCTATTCGTGATGTAACCATCCCTGAAGCTCTTTTTGGAACTTTTGTAGAAAATTCTTTACCTGAGCTTATGCGTTATGCAGATATTTATAATCGTGAGATTATCGATCGCTTTGTAACCCTGCCTTTTGTGGGTAAACTACGTGCTATTTGCGATATAAATTATTTAAATGGTGAGCTAGAAGCAGCTTTACAATTTATTTATGATGATATTGTTGTACCAGCGGCTCCCTCGCAAATTAATCCTAATCACATCTTACCCTTTGTCACCAAAGAAGGAATTTTAGCACGTAATTTGACTGAAGAGCAAAAAATCTTACGAGAACTCTTTCAAGATTTTATTTATGATCCCTCGACCGGTTTTTTTATTGCTAAAACAGATAAAAAAATTATTGAATTTATGACCGATACTATTCCTCATAATCAAGATCGTATTAAATTTAATTGCCCTGAAAATCTTTTAGATCAATTCATTTATGAAGAGACTCAATTCAAAATTCACCTTAAAGAAACCGAGCGTATTGACCAGTATGAAGTGCACATTAAGGTGAATGGGTATTTAAACGGCTTTACTTTAGATATGTTGTGGGAATGTTTATCGACAAAGCGTGCTTTTGTAGAGCTAGCACGAAAAAAGAGCACTAAAAAGAAAGATTCAGCTTCTAAATCGCATAAAATTCTCGTTTTAGAGCTCGATAAACTGGCGCCGATTATCCAATTACTAGATGACATAGGGGTTAAACAGCTAGCAGACCATGTACAGGTTTGCCCTTTGTGGAGCTTATCAAGTATCGATGTCAAGGCTTACCAAGGTTTACCTGTAGATATTACCATGAGCCCTAAGCTAAAACTCATTCAAGAGCAGATGTTAGGCATGGCTATTCCTTGCACAAGTGTTATTCCTAAAAATATTCAAGCCTCGCTTAGATCCTATCAAAATGAAGGGGTAAGCTGGCTTAATCGTTTACGTGACATGCATTTGAACGGTATCCTAGCTGACGATATGGGCTTAGGAAAAACTTTGCAATCGATTATTGCAATTACACAGCATAAACTTGAACATCCAAAAGCTATTTCTCTCGTTGTTTGCCCTACTTCTTTGGTTTATAACTGGAAAGAAGAGATTGGTAAGTTTAACCCTCAGCTTAAAGTATTAGCTGTAGATGGCACTCCTACGCAACGTAAAAAATTATTAACCTCTATTCGAGACTTCGATGTCATTATTACCTCTTATAGCCTTTTACAAAAGGATGTAGATTTTTATATTACTATTAAGTTCGGTTATTGCATTCTAGATGAAGCCCAGCATATTAAGAATCGTGGAACCCGCAATGCCAAATCGGTGAAAATGATACAGGCCGCTCATCGCCTAATCCTCACAGGTACACCTATAGAAAATTCATTAGATGAGCTATGGAGCTTGTTTGACTTTTTAATGCCTGGCTTGCTCAGCAGTTATGAAAGGTTTGTGGAAAAATATATTCGGCATCCTTCCCAGCCAGCCGGCTCCCAACTAGAAATTTTACGCCACAAAGTTTCTCCTTTCATTTTACGGCGCATGAAGCAAGACGTACTTTCCGAGCTGCCGCCTGTCTCTGAAATTGTCTATCATTGCCATCTTTCAGAGGCTCAGCGCGAGCTTTATCATTCTTATGCTGCCTCGGCAAGGGAAGAACTCTCTAAGCTAGTCAAGCGGGAGGGCTTTGAAAAAATTCAGATTCATGTGCTGGCTACCCTGACTCGTTTGAAACAGATTTGTTGCCATCCAGCAATCTTTGCTAAAGACAAAGCGGAAATGGGTGATTCTTCTAAATACGATATGTTGATGGAGTTGCTACAAACTCTTATAGAGGGAAAGCATAAAACTGTCATTTTCAGCCAATATACGCGCATGCTTAATATCATGCGTGAAGATTTACAAAGGCAAGGTATACCTTTTGAATATCTTGATGGAGCGAGTAAGAATCGTTTAAATATTGTAAAAAAATTTAACGAAGATCAAAATATCCCTGTTTTTCTAGTATCTTTAAAGGCCGGAGGTACTGGACTAAATCTTGTCGGAGCTGATACAGTCATTCATTATGATATGTGGTGGAACCCGGCCGTAGAAAATCAGGCAACAGATCGTGTGCATAGAATTGGACAAAAAAATGCCGTTTCAGCATATAAATTGGTGACACTCAATACCATCGAAGAAAAAATCATGGAGCTGCAGAATCGTAAAAAAGGTCTTGTGAAAAAAGTCGTAAGCTCAGATGACGAAGCTATCTCGAAATTGACTTGGGAAGAGGTGTTGGAGTTGTTGCAAACATAAAAGGTACAATAGAGGCCACATGAGTAAGAAAAATCAATTAGGAATCAAAGATAACTTTAGTAAAATGGCCCGTTCTGCTTTTGGGCAGCTTACTAAGTTCCGTGGCGTCTTCTCAAATGATATTGGTATCGATCTTGGAACAGCTAACACCTTAGTTTTTGTTAGAGGAAAAGGCATCGTTTTAGCAGAGCCTTCCGTTGTGGCGGTTGATTCTACTACTAATGAAGTTCTGGCTGTCGGCCAAAAAGCAAAAGCGATGTTAGGCAAGACTCCTCGTAAGATACATGCCGTCAGGCCGATGAAAGACGGGGTTATCGCGGATTTTGAAATTGCCGAAGGTATGCTTAAAGCTTTAATTAAACGTGTGACACCTTCACGTAGCTTATTTCGACCTAAAATTCTTATCGCTGTTCCTTCAGGTATCACAGGAGTAGAGAAGCGTGCAGTAGAGGATTCTGCCCTGCATGCTGGTGCTCAAGAGGTCATCCTTATAGAGGAGCCTATGGCTGCAGCCATTGGAGTCGATTTGCCTGTCCATGAAGCTTCTGCTAATATGATTATTGACATTGGAGGAGGGACGACAGAAATTGCTATTATCTCTTTAGGGGGCATTGTAGAATCCCGTTCTTTAAGGATTGCAGGTGATGAGTTTGACGAGTGCATTGTCAATTATATGCGCCGCACTTACAATTTGATGATCGGTCCTCGAACTGCGGAAGAAATTAAGATGACCATTGGGTCAGCTTATCCCTTGGGAGGCAACGAGCTAGAGATGGAGGTCCGCGGACGCGATCAAGTGGCAGGGCTGCCTGTAACCAAAAGAATCAATTCCGTAGAAATTAGAGAATGCTTAGCTGAACCTATTCAACAAATTATTGAGAGCGTTAAGCTGACGTTAGAAAAGTGTCCTCCTGAATTAGCGGCCGATTTGGTGGAAAGAGGCATGGTTTTAGCCGGAGGGGGGGCTTTGATTAAAGGAATTGACAAAGCCTTGATTAAAGAGACTGGCTTACCAGTCATCATCGCTCAAAATCCTTTACTTGCCGTATGTTTGGGCACAGGAAAAGCTCTAGAATATTTGGATAAATTTAAAAGACGTAAACAACTGTAAATGATAGGTAAATAGGTAAGCATTAGCAGGCAAAGTTTAAAGCTAACCAAGCTAATCTCAAGATCTCAAGAGACCCAACATTTAAAAAAATCTTAGATGCTTTTAAGAGAATGCTAAAAATGAGATAAATGGTTATCAAGCAATCGTGTCGTGTTAGAATTCATATTTTTCATTTTCTCCTACCTTACTTATTAAGCTTGTTTAGATAAAAGATAAATCCATACTCATCCTTAGTGATACCTATTAAATTTGTTAGGCTTAGCTAGATGAGAATAAGGGTGCTTAAAGGGTGGGAATATGAAAATTCAAAATCCGCGTCTTAACGAATGGATTGAAGAGATGCGGCAATTAACGCAACCTGATCGCCTTATTTTATGCGACGGTTCTTTAGCTGAGTATGACCAGCTATGTGAGCAAATGTTAAAAGCTGGCTCTTTTCTTAAACTTAATCCTAGTAAGCGTCCCCATAGTTTTCTTTGCCGTTCCGATCCCCGCGATGTCGCGCGTGTAGAAGAAAGTACTTTTATTTGTTCAAAAAATAAGGAAGATGCTGGGCCTACCAATAATTGGCGCGATCCTCAGGACATGAAAAAAACTTTGAAAGCTCTTTTTAAAGGATGTATGCGAGGACGCTCCATGTATGTTATTCCTTATAGCATGGGTCCTTTAGAATCTGATATTTCCCATATAGGAGTAGAGCTTACAGACTCGCCCTATGTCGTTGTCAGTATGCACCTTATGACTCGTATGGGTCAAAAAGTGTTGGATGTGTTAGGGGAGAGTGGCTCTTTTATACCCTGTATCCATTCTGTAGGAAAGCCTTTGGTTAAGGGGGAGAAAGACACCCCTTGGCCTTGTAATCCTGATCATCGATATATTGTACATTTTCCTGAAGAGCGTACCATTTGGTCTTTCGGGAGTGGCTATGGAGGGAATGCTCTTTTAGGTAAAAAATGTTTTGCTTTACGTATTGCTTCAGTTATGGCAAGGGATGAAGGATGGCTAGCAGAACACATGCTTATCCTAGGGATTACTAACCCTCATGGAGAGAAAAAATATATAGCCGCAGCTTTTCCTAGTGCCTGTGGAAAAACAAATTTAGCCATGTTGACCTCTACCCTCCCCGGCTGGAAGGTGGAAGCCATTGGTGATGATATTGCTTGGATGAAATTTGGCACCGATGGGCATTTATATGCTATTAATCCGGAAGCAGGCTTTTTTGGCGTGGCACCAGGCACCTCGATGAAATCTAATCCTCAGGCTATGCGGAGCATTGAACGCAATAGCATTTTTACCAACGTGGCCTTGACAGAGGAAGGCGATGTGTGGTGGGAAGGAATGACAGAACAGATACCTAAGCATTTAAAGGATTGGTTAGGCCAGGATTGGACTCCTACCTCTAAAGCTGCAGCTGCACATCCAAACTCTCGTTTTACCGTGCCAGCTTCTCAGTGCCCAGCTATGGACCCAGCTTGGCAAGATCCAAAAGGGGTGCCCATTTCCGCCATTGTATTTGGTGGTAGACGTTCCTCTCTGCAACCTCTGTGTTTGGAATCATTTAGCTGGCAGCATGGTGTTTTTTTTGGTGCGACTGTCTCATCAGAGATGACTGCCGCTGCTACAGGAACGGTAGGTAAGTTACGGCGCGATCCCTTTGCTATGCTGCCATTTTGCGGATATAATATGGGAGACTATTTTGCTCATTGGCTTTCTATGGAAAAACAGACTCATTCTGGAAAATTACCCAAAATTTTTTACGTTAATTGGTTTAGAAAAGGAGAGAAGGGTGAGTGGCTTTGGCCAGGCTATGGTGAAAATATTCGTGTGTTGAAATGGATTTTTGAACGTTGCGCTGGGGTAAACCATGCAATTGAATCACCTTTAGGCTATGTTCCTAGCCCTGGAGCTCTTGACTTAAGTAATTTGCCTATCACAGAAGATGCCCTGGCAAACCTTTTTCATATAGATAAAGAACAATGGAAAAAAGAGGTGCAGGAAACTAAAGCTTACTTCAAAATGTTGGGTGACCGATTACCCAAAAGTCTGCTGCAAGAAATTCTTTCCCTTGGGTCACGATTGCAATGAATCTCGATAATCTTCATTTAAAGTATATACGCAGGCTTATCCTAGTTTTAACCGCTAGTGGAGCTTTAAATATTATTCTCCTTTCCCTCTGCTTTTATTGGTTTATTAAAGATGCTCCGCCTCCCCTTTATTTTGAGCAAAAGCCTGCCTTAAAACAAGAACAACAAGCTCCTTTAGCTAGCACAAAAGGAAATATTGAATTAATCCATTATTTTCGTTCTTTGTCTTTCGATCAATTGGTAACTAGGCTTTCAAATCATCAGCTGATAGAAAATGGTTATACTCAAAGGGATATTGCGCTCGCTTGCTTGGTTGCATTTCATCATTTCGATTTATCGCGTGCTTTATTGGGCCATCAACCTTTGGCTCAGCAACGTTCGATTATCTATGGCCAGCTTAGAAGTGGGCAACCAGCTATCATTACTGTATATCCAGGATTATCGGACGAAAATTTTCAAGCGGTTATCCAATTTGCTAACACTGAAAGATGGCCTTTAACCAGCAAAGGGCTATTTTTGCAGCTTAAAAAATTTAAAGATCGGGAGGATGCTAGTTTATCCGATGCTTTTTTTATGACTTCAGAGTTTCTTGCTGTAGAATGGCTTTTTAATCGAGCTGAAGTGCCAATAAGTAAAATAGAGCTGCAAAATATGCTATTGGATGGTACATGGGGCATGCTGTCAGGCTTTACCGAGCAGCAAAAAATTGTCCAAGATCTTTCAGCTGCTAGAAGGCAACGTTTTTTATTAGAATATATAGATTGTCAGTCCAAACATGCGGCTTATCTACTATTGAAAGTAGATGGAGAATTTGCTTTGAATAAACTGGATGATTATCATGTAGTGGCTTTATTAGCACTATTAGAAGATAAAACTTCTGAGAGTGAAAAGTATGCTTTAGACCTGCTGGACAGGCCACGCAGTGATAACGTATGGAAAGCTGCAGGAGCTAAGTTATACCAGTATGCAGGCGATCTGATTCCTGAAAACAATTTACCTCATGGCGCCATGAAGCGCTTTGTCTTAGGGCCTTCTCCCGCCGAAATGCCTCTTAAGCGGCCTATAATCCAAGAAAATCCCTCTAAGCCTCTTGCCCCTCTATCATCTCCTAGTCCAACCCCATTTAATTCTTCTCCTAAAAAGCCTGCTAGCCAAACGTTAGCACCTAAAGCCTCTAAGTCACCTACTTCTTCTCCTTCAGATCGTTTATATATTGTTCAAGAAGGAGATTCTCTATGGAAAATTTCTCGGCGCTTTAAGGTCGATATTGAGGTTTTGCGCAACTACAATAAACTTAAAACAGATGATCTGAAACCCGGCACACCTTTAAGAATTCCTTCTTAAGGTGTAAAAATTTTAGAAATTTAGCCCTTTTTCATTCAACTGAACGCTTTTTTTCGATTTTTAAAACTTAATTAAGCGCTTTCTTTGCCTATAGCGTTTTTTTTAGCCTTTAATTTATCATCCTTAAAATAGGCCCGACTATCGATAATTACTTCGTTAGCAAGACCTGCAATGCCTATCAGATTAACAACTAGCATACAAGTAATGCATAGATCAGCAAGATCCCATACTAAATTTATCTGAATTAAAGTTCCTAGGGGAATCAGTAAAATATAAAGATAGGTAAAGGGGCGTGCAAAACGATGCCCTCCTAGATAGGTGATCGCTTGTGTGGCACAGTAAGCCCAGGCAAGAATGGTAGTGAACCCAAACATAATTAGGGCTATGATGACCACATATTCACCGATTTGATGTCCCAGGCCTATACGAAAAGCATAAGTGACCATATTGGTGCTTTGTAGATCACCATGCTGCCAAGCACCCGTAGTCAATAAAACAAGGCCTGTCATCGTGCATACAATCAAAACCATACAAGGAGCCACAAGAGATACAAGCCCATCGATTACAGGATGTTCTGTACGTGCACTTGCTTGTAAAATGGGTACAATTCCGGTACCTGCATCTGTAGCAAAAATTGCTCGGTTAAAGCCAGTAGTAATGGCTTTTAAGGTGCTAATTCCTATGATACCCCCCGCTGCTGCTTGAAAGTTGAAAGCAGAGGTGAACATTAATTGCAAAGCAGGCCAGACTTTCTCACGATTTAAGTAGAGGATAATCAAAGTAAAAGTAAGATATAAAAAAGCTTTTAAGGGCACAATGATGGAGGCAAAGCGCGCGATTCTTTGAATGCCGCCTAATAAGACGAGTCCAATAAAGAAAGCAAATATAAAGCCGCACAATAAAGGGGGAAAGCCCATCTTTTGGATAGGAAGCGTCATGGAATTGATCTGAGCAAAATTACCTACAGCTAGGGCAGCAAATAGGGTGAAAACGCAAAATATTTTAGCTAGACTGTTTAAGCCAAGCCCTTTACTTAGATAGTACATAGGGCCGCTTACATACTCTCCACCTTCATCTTTCTGGCGATATTTGACGCCCAAAATACAGCTCGAATATTGGATAGCTGAGCCAAAAAAAGCAATGATCCACATCCATATCAAAGCCCCTGGTCCACCTGTTGAGAGGGCTATAGCCATACCGGAGATATTGCCGGTGCCAAAATTTCCTGCCAATACGGTAGAAATGGCTTCAAAATAGCTAATATTTCCTTGTGCGTTTTTTTGTTGTTTAAGTAAATAACCAAAGCTGTTTTTGAGCCTAGCAATTTGAAAGCCACGAAGTTTTATAGTGAAATAGAGGCCTAAAAGTATGATAAAGGGAAATACAACATACAAGGTGAAAATTTGATTGGTCCTTTCTAAACTTGGCATGATGTAAAGGTCCATTAAATTCTCAATTTTATTAGTTAATAGTTCTTTAGAAAAAAATAGTAAAAAATGAAAGAATTCCTTTAGAGATAGGGAAAAGGGTAAAAAAGTTAGCAGAAAAATTAATTTCTGCATCCAGGCAAAATATCACAAAATAAGCTGGCTTTCAAGAAGATTATTTGAAAACTAGTGGCTGCATTCTTGATTTAAAGCTTGGCATATTGTATTATTTTTTAGTAATTTACAATTTTTTTATCTATGGATTTTATACATCAACCTTATGTACCTGGCGAGACAATTGCTGCCATAGCCACCCCCCCGGGAGAAGGAGGAGTGGCGATTGTCCGGATATCGGGTAATCAAGCTTTTGACGTAGCAAAGAAAGTTTTTTCCGGTCCTGTGCATAGCTATAAGTCCCATACTGCTCATTATGGTCAAATACGCGACTTGAATAATCAGTTTATCGATGATGTGTTGCTCTTGGTCATGCGTGGACGCCGCTCTTATACAGGAGAAGATACTGTGGAAGTGCAATGCCATGGGGGTAGCTTGATTACTCGCCATGTATTAGAAGTTATATTAAAAGCAGGTGCAAGAGCCGCTCGTCCGGGCGAATTTACTTTTAAAGCATTTATGAATGGTAAGCTAGATCTGGCGCAAGCTGAGGCAGTACAATCTTTGATTGGTGCTAAGAATGAATATGCCCTTCAAGCAGCAGAAAGTCAGCTAAAAGGCTCCCTATCCGCGAAAGTGCTAGGCTTTCAAGAACGCCTCACATTGATCGCCGCTATTTTAGAGGCCTGGGTTGATTTTCCCGAAGAAGGGCTTGAATTTACTACACTAGAAGAGATTTACCAGGATTTGGAGGCTGTTGTTGTAGATATGCAATCTCTTTTGAACACATTTCGCGACGGAAAAATATTACAGGAAGGAATTTCACTTTGTTTGGTAGGTTGTCCCAATGTAGGCAAATCTTCTTTAATGAATGCATTACTCGATAAAGAGCGTGCGATTGTCTCTCATTTTCCTGGAACAACACGTGATATTGTCGAAGATGAAATACGTTTAAATGGGCTTAATTTGCGCTTGCTAGATACAGCAGGGATTCGGGTGACAGATGAGCTGGTTGAGCAAGAGGGCATTCGCCGCTCCAAAGAGGCTATGGGGCAAGCTGACCTTATTCTTCTTGTGTTAGATGCTACAAAAGGGATTGAGGAGCAGGATCACTTTTTGCTTAAGGAAGTCCCTGCTGCTAAGACGATTGTAATATGGAATAAGATCGATTTGCCACATGTATCTTTACCTGTTATCGCTCATCTACCCTATGTAGTGCCCTTATCGGCAAAACAAAAAACGGGCCTCGATAGATTACGGCAGGTGATCGACTCTGCCATCTGGAAAGAAGGACCTCCTTCTAAAGAGGAGGTGTTGATTACTAGTGTCCGCCATCGAGAAGCCCTACACCTCTCTATTCAAGCAGGCCAAAATGTCCTATCAGGTTTAAAGGGGAATATCTCTCCAGAGTTTTTATCGCTGGACATGCGGCAATGCTTAGCTGAACTGGGGAAAATTATTGGAACAAACATTTCGGAAGATATATTATCCGCCATATTTTCGACATTTTGCATCGGTAAATGATTAGATGGATAGAAAAGAAAAAGCAGCCAAAATTTTTACAATATTAAACAAGCTTTATCCTAATCCTCCTATTCCTCTTATACATAAAGATCCTTATACCCTCCTCATAGCTGTGCTATTGTCTGCTCAATGTACCGATAAATGCGTTAATCAAGTGACCCCTAAGCTTTTTGCTAAAGCCGATACGCCCGAGAAGATGGCACAGTTAGACATAGAAGATATTCAAAAGATTGTCCGTCCTTGTGGACTTTCTGCACGTAAGGCTGCTGCTATCCATCGTCTTTCAGCAATCCTTGCAGAGAAATATCAAGGCAAGGTGCCTGATACTTTTGAGGAATTAGAAGCTTTGCCAGGCATTGGCCATAAATCTGCGTCTGTGGTCTTAAGTCAATCTTTTGGCAAACCTGCTTTCCCAGTAGATACTCATATCTATCGATGCGCCCTACGCTGGGGGCTAAGCAAGGGGAAAACAATTGCAGCAGTAGAAAAAGATCTTAAGCTCCTTTTCCCTCAAGAAACTTGGAATAAATTACACCTGCAAATCATCTATTTTGCGCGTGAATACTGTTCTGCTCGCCATCCTCATGCGGATAAATGTCCTATCTGCAGGATGATAACCCCAACGTAAGGGAGATTATAGTTTATATAGGTTTGTAAGGCAGACAAGTTAACAAAAAGCATTCTTTAAAATGTTTTAGAAGAATAGTTTGTAAAGAAGCTGCTTTAAAAGCCTATGTTTTCGTAAATTTCGAAAACTTTAAGATGAATAAAAGGTTCTTTTTCTTAAAATAAATTTTAAGACAAAGGCTTTGAAGAATCAAAGTGGAAAATTTTAAAAACAACCTCTTATCTATCTATCTATCTATCTATCTATCCTCTTAAAAGGAAAATTTAGGATTTGATTACCTTGCTTTGTTTCTTTGGCAAAGCAAGCAAAGCTAATTTTTATAAAAATTAAAGAGTGGGGGTTACCTAGGCATTCCTTGGCCTAAGAAGATAAAGATGCTTAAAAAAATTTAATTTTAGCATCTTATTTGCATGGAGAACGGTTTGCGTAGTTGGTGTCTATCCATTTTAAATAAGCGCCCGATTGAACATTTTCAATCCAAAGAGGATGATTGATGTACCATAGGATAGTTTCCTTAATGCCTTGGAAGAAGTTATGATCAGGATGCCAGCCGATTTCTTTCTTAATTTTGGAGCAATCAATGGCATAGCGGAAGTCATGCCCGGGGCGATCTTGCACGTATTCAATGAGTTCAATATAAGGCTCTTTATTAATCTGCTTAATCTCGGCAAAAATTTTGATGATTTCATGGATGAGATCGATGTTGCGCCACTCCTCTTCCCCTCCGATATTGTAAGTTTCTCCTGAATTCCCTTTCTCCAGTAACATCCAAAGCGCTTTGGCATGATCTTCCACATACAACCAGTCACGTACATTAGTACCTTGCCCATAAACAGGTATTGTTTTTTTTCTTAGACAATTAATGATAGTCAAAGGAATAAGCTTTTCAGGGAAATGATAAGGACCATAATTATTGCTGCAGTTGGAGATGCAAGTAGAGAGGTGGTAAGTTTTTCCATAAGCTCGTACGAGATGATCAGAGGAAGCTTTTGAAGCAGAATAAGGGGAATTGGGTGCATAGGGGGTTGATTCTGTAAAAAAGCCTGTACTTCCTAAGCATCCATAGACCTCGTCGGTAGAAACATGATGAAAATGGATGTGAGGGAGCTTGCGGATCACTTCTAAAAGATGAAAGGTACCTAGTACATTGGTCTCAATAAACTCTTTAGGTCCATGAATACTACGATCGACATGACTTTCGGCTGCAAAATGAATGATAGTATTAATCGCATATTTACGGCACAGATGCTCAATAAACACTTCGTCCTTTATGTCACCTTGATAGAAAAGATAGCGTGGATCATTTTCTACTTCTTTTAGGTTTTGAGGATTGCCAGCATAGGTTAATAGATCAAGATTAAGACATAAGCCTTTAAAGTGAGGGACATTTCTAAGAAGATAGCGGATAAAGGCTGAGCCAATAAAACCTGAACCTCCGGTAACCAGAATATTGCTAATCTCTCTTTTTATCTTCATACATGACCCTTTAAAATATTATTTTCTTTTTCAGCAATATCTAACAGATATTGGCCATATCCACTTTTACCTAATTTTTCTCCCAAAGCATAAAGTTGTTCTAGGGAAATAAATTTTTGATGGTAAGCAATTTCCTCAAGTGCCGCAATACAGTAGCCCTGCCGCTCTTCGATCACTTGTACAAATTGGCTTGCTTGCATCAAGCTTTCATAAGTTCCTGCATCTAACCAAGCGAAGCCTCTGCCCATGATATTTAGGGAAACTTGACCTTTTTCCATATAGATACGATTAATATCGGTAATTTCTAATTCGCCTCTTGCCGAGGGTTTTAAACTTTGAGCAATTTCTACCACTTGATTGTCATAAAAATAGAGGCCGGTGACAGCAATATTGGATTTTGGCTGGGCAGGTTTTTCTTCTAAAGAGATTACTAGGCCTTTTTCATTTACTTCCGCGACACCATAACGTTCGGGCGATTTGACTTCATACCCAAAGAGAGTAGCGCCAATTGCTTTTGAAAGAGCTTTCTCTAGCAAAGGCTCTAGATGGTTGCCGTAGAAGATATTATCCCCTAAGATTAAGCAAACAGCATCGTTGCCAATGAAATCTTGGCCAATAATAAATGCTTCAGCAAGGCCGTTTGGTTTAGCTTGTACGGCGTAACTTAGCGATAAGCCATATTGCGAGCCATCACCCAAAAGTCTTTTAAATAAAAATTGTTCTTCAGCTGTCGTGATGATAAGAATATCTTGGATATGAGCTAACATCAGAATAGAGAGGGGATAATAGATCATGGGTTTGTTATAGACAGGAAGTAGCTGTTTAGAAACTCCTATGGTTAGGGGATGCAAACGCGTGCCGCTGCCACCTGCTAAAATAATACCTTTCATTGTTTTATGCCTTGTAAGGTAAGAATTTATGAAAATATCTTAAGATTTTAAAGGATGTTATGAATGTTGCAGGAATTTGTCAATTTTTTTGAACAGCGGTTTTTTTTCAAGATCTAAACATCAAGAGGGGTAGCCAAAAATGCTCCCGCTTATCAGTTGATAAACGATTTTACATTTAAATTATTAAAGGTTAACCTATTGCTAATTAATTATAGTGGTTTTTCCAGGTTAATCTTGCAAGAGAATTCGGTTTGCACAATAATTTTGCCATCCAGCAAAATCTATTCATGGGTAAAGTATGTTATTAGATGACTATGAAGAATTCTCAGAAAGCCAACGTAAAATTTTGGAACGTTATGTAACCAACACAAGTGGTCATATTTTCGTTCTTCGTAATCTTCCTGAGGTTATCAAGGGAGCTTTGTTTTCACGCTACTCGCGTTCTACTTTAGGCCTGCGTTCGCTATTACTTAAAGAATTTATCTCCAATGAAGAAGAATCGGGATTTTTAACTATTGCTGGGGCAGATAAGGAGCACTCAGAGCAGGATAACGACCAGTCTTTAGCTATCAAAAAAGCGCAAAATTTCTATGATCGCATTTTGGATGGATATGGAGATGACTCTATAGGAGAGCTAGGAGGAGCTCACATAGCCATTGAAAATGTTTCTATGCTATCGGCTAAGTTTATTGAAGACTGTCGCATAGGAGGCTCGCCTTTGGAGAAATCTACACGCTATATTTATTTTGATCAAAAAGTTAAGGGAGAGTACCTTTTTTATCGCGAGCCCATCTTAATGACTTCTGCTTATCGAGATACCTATGTAAACACTTGCAATATGCTTTTTGAAACTTACTCTAAGCTTATCCCGCCTTTAACTCAATTGTTTGAAGAAAAGTTTCCTTATCATCCCACTGCTTCAAAGACGGCTTATACAGCGGCTTTAAGAGCGAAGGTATTAGATTGCTTGAGAGGCTTGTTGCCTGCAGGAACCTTGACTAATATGGGGATTTTTGGCAATGGACGTTTTTATGAGCAGATGATCCATAAGCTCCATTGTAACAATCTAGCGGAAATGCAAGGTATTGGAAAAAGAATGTGCGATGAATTATCTAAAGTAATTCCTTCTTTTGTGCGTAGGGCTGAATCTACCCACAAGACCCATGAAAACTTTTGTAGATTTTTTGAAGCTATGCAAACAGATCTTCAGGTGGTCGCTAATCTTAACGTAGGATATCCTGAAAAAAGTAGTGAGCCAGGTGTTCGTTTAATAGGCGATGATCAGGATGCCGTAATTAAAGTAGCTGCTGCCTTATTATTTTCGCATAGCAATAAAAGTTTAGTGGATCTGTGGCAGCATTGCCTGGGATTACCAGAAGAAGAGTTAATTCGCATCCTAGATGCGGGCTGTAACGCGCGCGAAAATCGACGACATAAATCTCCCCGTGCTCTTGAACATGCTAATTTTACTTTCGAATTTATTACCGATTTTGGTGCTTATCGTGACCTCCATCGTCATCGTCTACTTACGCAAGAACGCCAGTTACTAGGCTGTGATTATGGCTACTACATCCCTCCTGAAATTTCGGGTACTTCTCTGGAAGAAGATTACACAATGGCCATGCATAAAGCTAAAGAGGCTTACCAGGCAATCGCGACGGAATTTCCTGAAGAAGCCCAGTATGTAGTTCCTATGGCTTATAATGTAAGATGGTATTTTCAGATTAACTTGCGCGCCCTCCAGTGGATGTGTGAGTTGCGTTCTGCTGCTGCAGGCCATCCTACCTATCGTTTTATTGCCCAAAGTATGGCTCGCCAAGTTTGTGAAAAATTTCCTGCTTTTGAGCGTTTCTTTAAGTTTGTCGATTTTGAAGGATATGACATGGGAAGAATGGGCCAGGAACAACGGCGGGTGGAAAAGCATCATTTCAAGCAAAGAGTTTAGAAAAATTTTCTGAGCATCTGAAAACCAGATAATTAAGTGAAAGCGATTTCCACTTTAGAGCTTGTTTTTAGGTTAAAGCGTTTCCCTTACCTGCTTTTATTATTAATAAGCATTTGCATAAAATGTAAATAACAAGGGGGCTATCTTTACGCTATACTTTATCATTTTGAAGAGGTTGTTAAAATCCTCTATAGCCTCTTACTTATTAAAAACTTTTTTATAAGAATTCTAAGCTTTTTAATTTCAAGGGAGTGCTATATTTTCCTAAGCTGGAGCTTCATTTTTATCTTCTCAATAATAAAACTAGAGTGGTAGCATACTAAAAATTTACTACGCTAAGCCTTATGAGTACTCGATTTTATTTTTCTAGATTTTTACCCTTCTTTTGGTGACAATAAATCACCTACATAATTTTTTTCTAACTATTTGTCTTTTTATTAATCACCAAGCTTTTAATTTGTTTTTTGGAAAAAACATGAATAATCAAACGTTTGCTTCTCAAGGGAGTATTTTAGGTGCTATTTTATTAGTGGCCGGTTGTTGTATTGGTGCTGGGATGTTAGGCTTGCCTGTCTTATCCGCGCAAGCGGGTTTTAAGCCCTCAGTCATCATGTTTATCATCTGTTGGATCTTTATGCTGTCTACAGGGTTATTGTTGTTAGAGGCCAACCTTTGGTTTAAAGAAGATATTAATGTGGTATCTTTAGCTGATCGAACGCTAGGAAAGATGGGTAAAGCGGTGGGTTGGATAGTTTTTCTTTTTCTTTTTTACTCTCTGATGGTAGCTTATGTAACAGGCAGTGGCGCACTATTTGCCGATTTTTTTGATCTGTTTTTTGCCATTCATCTTCCAAGGTGGGTAGGGGGGCTTGTAATGAGCGCTCTATTCGGTCTTATGATTTACAATGGAACAGGGACAGTTGACAAATTTAATCGTTTGCTTATGATCGGACTGATTCTTACCTATCTTTTAATCGTCTTTATGGGCAGTTCCCATGTAGATCAAAAGCTTTTAAAACACTGCGATTGGTCAGCAGCTTTTTTCATTATCCCTGCTATGATTGTCTCTTTTGGATTTCATAATCTGGTACCCAGTTTAACTCAGTATTTAGGAAGGGATAGCCGACGCTTGTGCATAGCATTGGCAATCGGTAGCTTTATTCCTTTGATTATTTATCTAGCATGGCAGAGGCTTATTTTAGGTATTGTACCTTTAGAAGGTAGAGATAGCTTAAGAGTAGCCTGCAACGAAGGGCAGATGGCGACTCAAGCTTTAAAACTAGTAATAGGGGCTTCATGGGTGGGAGATATTGCTCAATTTTTTGCTTTCTTTGCTATTGTTACTTCGTTTCTGGGAGTGGCCTTAAGCTTTGTCGATTTTTTAGCGGATGGTTTTAAAATTCCAAAAAAAAGTGGCGGGAAAATTACTTTATGTAGTCTAGCACTGCTGCCACCTTATCTTTTCTCACTTATTCATCCTGGTGTATTTTTAACAGCCCTCAATTATGCAGGCGGATTTGGGGCTGTCATTATCTTTGGCATCTTACCAGCGTTGATGGTGTGGTCAGGACGTTATCATAAAAACTTTAAAGGACCTCAATTCATCGCTGGAGGTAAGCCTATGCTTTTGCTGATTATTTTGTCTTCGGTAAGCATTATTATTTTACAATTATATCAGACGATAACCTCTTAACGATGGAAAAGTAGGATGCTTAAAAGCCAGTATAAGCTTATGGGAGGAATACTTCTCGTAGCGGGAACAACTATAGGAGCAGGAATGCTAGCCCTTCCTGTGATTACAGGTTTTGCAGGCTTTTTTCCCTCAATTTTTCTCCTAGCGCTTTTTTGGATTTACATGACCTATACAGCTCTTTTGCTACTCGAAGTTAACCTGGCGATGGGGAGCCAGGTAAATATCATTTCTATGGCAAAGCAAACTCTAGGACGGCCAGGAGAATGGATTGGATGGGTGACTTACCTGTTTTTGCTCTATTCTTTAACTACAGCTTATCTTGCAGGAAGCGGCCCTATCATTATTGATTGCATAAAACTGCTAACAGGTTATTCTTTACCTGTCTGGCTAGGAGCGGTCTGCTTATTGATCATTTTTAGCTGCTTTTTACATCAAGGCACCCGTTCGGTAGATTATCTTAATCGCTTATTGATGGCAGGGCTAGCCATGGCGTATGTGATAATGGTTCTATTTCTCGCTCCCTGTGTAGATATCAGCTTATTAAAACATGTGGATCCCAAGTACTTACTAATTTCGGTAGCTATCGTGGCTACCTCTTTTGGTTTTCACATTATTATTCCTAGTCTTATCCACTATTTGGAAAGGAATATTACGCACGTAAAAATGGCTATTTGGGTAGGAGGGTTGATTCCTTTTATTGTTTATCTTCTATGGGAACTGTTAACATTAGGGATCATTCCTTTAAAAGGAGTTCATGGGCTAAAAGATGGCTATGAAAATGGCTCTAACGGGGCCTATCTGCTATCGATAGTTTTAGGAAACACTCACCTTGCCTTAGTGGCACGTTGTTTTTCTTTCTTTGCCATACTCACCAGCTTCTTAGGGGTTTCTTTAAGCCTCTTTGATTGCCTTAGAGATGCTTTAAAGATAGAAAAAACACATAAAGGGCAGGCAGCTTTATTTGCCTGTACATTTATTCCGCCGTTAGTTTTTGCTTTATCTGGTCCTCGTATCTTTTTAGTCGCTTTAGAGTATGCCGGCGCTTTCGGGGTTGTGATTTTGTTAGGATTGTTTCCGCCCCTGATGGCATGGTCTAAGCGCTATAGGCTGTTTTGGCCCTCTTCTTATCAAGTGGGTGGGGGAAAAGAAGGGTTAATAGGGGCCATAATTTTTTCTTTGCTAGTCATTTTAGTAGAGCTTGCTAATCAAATAGGATTAATAAAAATCGAAATGAATTTTTAAAGGATAATAGGTATGTCTCAAAGCGCTAAGAAAAGAATCCTTACTGGCGATCGTCCGACAGGTCTTCTACATTTAGGCCATTATGTAGGTTCATTAAAAAACCGAGTAGCTTATCAAGAGCACTATGAGTGTTACCTGATTATCGCCGATCTCCATATGTTAACGACTAAGCCAACCAAAGAAGATATCCTAAAGATGCGTGAGCATCTTAAAGAGATGGTCTTAGATTACTTAGCTTGTGGTATCGATCCTGCTAAAACCACTATTTATCTACAATCAGCTACACCGGCTGTTTATGAGATGAATCTTATTTTTGAAATGATGATCTCTTTAAATCGCCTAACAGGCTTACCTAGCTTGAAGGAAATGGCCCGCAATGCCCATATGGATCCTGAGAGTGTGCCCTTTGGTTTGGTAGGATATCCTGTTCTGCAAACTGCCGATATTCTCATGCCCCGTGCCCATGTAGTGCCCGTCGGGAAAGATAATGAAGCCCATGTTGAGCTGGCAAGAGACATAGCTCGTAGATTTAATCAATTGTATGGTGAAGTTTTTCCTATGCCTGAAGCCTCTATCAGCGATGTACCTACCTTAGTAGGCATTGATAATAAAGGAAAGATGAGCAAATCTGCAGGCAACTGTATCTTTTTGTCAGATGATAAAAAGGCCGTAGAAAAAAAGGTAAAAAGCATGTATACCGATCCTAATAGAATTCATGCTCATCAACCAGGGACAGTGGAAGGAAATCCTGTGTTTACTTTTCATGCAATTTTCAATCAGGATAAAAGCGAAGTTGAAGATTTAAAAAAACGCTATCGTGAGGGCAAGGTGGGGGACGTAGAAGTAAAAGAAAAATTAGCTGTAGCTTTAAATCTTTTCTTAGAGCCTCTGCGGGAGCGACGCCAATATTTTGCTGAAGAGAAGGGCTTGGTCGAAGAAATTATTTATGAAGGGACTCAGAAAATGATCGAGGTTTCTAATGCCACTGTAAAAGAAATGCGCAGTGCGATGGGATTAATGGGCAATTGGAATAAAATTTCTCGGATAGCTCGCGAACGTCGTGAAAAAATTGCCTCTCAATCATTATATTCTTAAAATCTTCTGTTTTTGCAGGTTTTAAAAGCTAAAGCTGTAATTTCAAGAAGAAATTTATGTCTCTCTCAGCTGTCTCTCTTACTGAAGGGCCTGGTTTTTTAAGAGTATGATTGCCTAAAGGGCGCCTTAAAAGCTTATTATCAGTTTTTTACTTTGCCGAATCAGTTAATAAAGCCACAAGCTTTTGCAGTAAGAGCCTAAAATGCTTTTCAGCCTATTTTTCTTTAACTTAAGATTTAATCTGATTAGATAGCCATCATTTTGCTGAAGGAAGGCTACTGAGTTGCTGATTGTCAAGGTTTGCAGCTTGATAGGCTATGCTCTAGCTCTGTAGATAGAGGGGGCTGATTTTTACTAAATATAAGTTCGTAATATAATATCTTTACCGTTTAATATCTTTAATGCCTATGAAGTGACTCTCTTGAGCAAAAGTGCTTTTTTCAAATACGGAGGGAGGAGGGGTTATTATCTTTTACCAACCCTTTAAAGCTTAAAATAAGGCTTCAAAGCAAATTCAGCCAGAAATGAAAATATGCTTTGTGGCATTCAGAAAAAATGTTATACTTAATTTTTCCTTAAACTTTCTACCTACAATTATTTATGTTTAAGTTAGTAACTGATTATAAGCCTTGTGGAGATCAACCTCAAGCTATAGAAAAGCTTAGTGAAGGCGTTCTGCAGGATCGTAAAACGCAAGTTTTATTAGGCATCACCGGATCGGGTAAAACCTTTACGATTGCTAATGTAATTGCTAGGACCCAGCGACCTGCTTTAATTATTGCTCATAATAAAACTTTAGCAGCGCAGCTTTATCAAGAGTTTAAGACATTTTTCCCTCATAATGCTGTAGAATATTTTGTCTCCTACTATGATTACTATCAGCCCGAAGCTTACATCGCTCGTACAGATACTTATATTGAAAAAGATATGGCTATTAACGATCGCATAGATAAATTGCGGTTAAGTGCTACACGTTCTCTTTTAGAAAGGCGCGATGTTATCATTGTTGCCTCTGTTTCTTGCATTTATGGCTTAGGGTCTCCTGAGTATTATCGCGAAATGAATCTTACCTTAGAAACAGGTCAGACGCGGCGTCGTGATGAGATTCTTCTACATCTGGTAGAAATGCAATATAAACGCAATGACATGGACTTTTCGCGGGCGACTTTTCGTGTTAGAGGAGATGTATTGGATATTTTTCCTGCCTACGAAGAGGAGCGGGCAGTACGTATAGAGTTTTTTGGGGATGAGATCGAACAGATTAGCGAGATAGATCCTTTATTAGGTAAAGTACGGCATCGTCTAGAAAATATCACTATTTATCCTAGTTCCCACCACGTCACTCCCGAAGAAGTTCGTTTGCATGCTCTTGAAACGATTAAGGCCGAATTAGAAGAACGTGCCAGCTATTATGAAAAAGAAAAAAGATATATTGAGCATCAAAGGATTGTAGAGCGTACACGTTATGATCTAGAAATGATTAAAGAAATAGGCTTTTGTAAGGGTATCGAAAATTATTCACGCCATTTTAGTAAGCGTAATCCTGGTGATCCGCCTCCATGTCTCATCGATTATTTTCCAGGTGATTATCTAATGATCATTGATGAATCCCATCAAACGGTGCCGCAGCTACGTGCCATGTGTAATGGAGATCGTGCGCGTAAAGAAACACTGGTTAACTTTGGCTTTCGACTTCCTTCTGCTTTTGACAACAGACCTTTGCAATTTGAAGAAACTTACAAGCGTATTCATCAGGTGATCTATGTTTCCGCGACCCCTAGTCCTTGGGAAGTTGCTGAGGCTAGCGGCGAAGTGATTGAGCAAGTGATCCGCCCCACTGGCTTACTTGATCCAGAAATTGAAGTGCGCCCTGCTGAAGGACAAGTTGATGATTGCTTAGCAGAGATTCATCAGCATACGAGCAAGGGGGGCCGCGTACTTGTTACCACTTTGACTAAACGTCTATCTGAGGAACTAAGTAAATATCTTAACGAACTGGGCGTACATACTAAATACTTACACTCTGATATTGATACGATTGAGCGAATGCAGATTATCCGCGATTTACGGGCTGGAGTATTTGATGTGTTAGTCGGGATTAACTTATTGCGGGAAGGTCTAGATATCCCAGAGGTTTCCTTAGTGTGCATATTGGATGCCGATAAAGAAGGCTTCCTACGCAGCGAAACGGCGCTAATTCAAACTTGTGGCAGAGCAGCTCGTAATAGTGAAGGGCGCGTCATTATGTATGCTGACAAGAAAACCAAAGCGATTCAAGACGCGCTAAGAATCACTCAAGAACGTCGCGCTATCCAACAAAAATATAATGCAGAACATGGGATTACTCCCCGAACTGTCCATCGAGAAATTTCTCCTTTGGTAGAAGAGGTAGAGGAAGAGTCTAAAAAAAGGAAAAAAACTTTAAAAGTGGCCGAATCCCAGCATGAGTATCTTACCTTAGAAGAAGTTCGCACTAAAATCAAAACGTTAGAAGTAGCTATGAAACGCGCAGCTAAAACTATGCAGTTTGAAGAAGCTGCAGAGCTACGTGACCAAATGCGTAGATATCAGCAGATGGAAATAGATCTTGCCTAAACTTCTTTTTGATTCTATTGCTTGAAGGAATGATATTATTTATCAAGTCTAACCTTAGGTTCTATCGTTTCTAAAACTGAACATACAAGAATCTGGCCTTCTTTCCGCAGCAAATTGGCCTCCTAAAAATATTAAAAAATAAAACTACTTTATAAGATGAGAGGCTTGTTGGCATCTATAGCTCATGCTATGCAGCCTCCTTATAAACATCAAATTTATAACCTTGCTTTAATACGTACCAAATAAGGTACATGCAGGCTTAAAAGATAAAATCCATGCTAAAGCCTAAGCCCACCCTCTAAGTTGTCTTTTATGCTGGATGCTGGATCAAGTGGTAATGAACCTGTTAGGAAACGGTTAAAATCCTTAGATGAAGAGAGCCGTTTCATGATTGGAACTGACTTTAAAAAGTTCAATTTGGTTTGGCTAAAAGAATGAGATGGATTCTTTGCCTTATTTGAGAAAAACGGCTCTTTTTGGCGCAATCTTTCAATTCTTCTACCGCTTCTACAGACAGACTGGCGAGCTGGTTTTGATTTAAGTGCGGATTACTCGTTTAAAGATAAGATGGCTAAAAGTTTTTTATTTCATTTTAACTCACCCTAATTTAAAAAGTATTTAAGTTCATTCTATAATTGAAAACGCTGCCTTATTTTTTGACGATTTTTTTCAAAGGATTTTCCGCTAATTCAAGCTTGATAAGCTGAGACAACCGCCTGATTTCTGCAGGAAGTCTGGTGAGCTGGTTTTGATTTAAGTAAAGCCATCGCAGCCGAGACAGCCGTCCTATGTTTGCAGGCAGTCTGGTGAGCTGATTTTGGCTTAAGTCAAGCACTCGCAGCTGAGACAGTTGCCCCACTCCTTTAGGCAGAGCGGTGAGCTGGTTTTGACTTAAGATAAGCTCTTGCAGCTGAGACAATTGCCCGATTTCTGCAGGCAGAGCGGTGAGTTGGTTTTGATTTAATTCAAGCGTTTGCAGCTGAGACAGCCGCCCAATTTCTATAGGCAGAGCGGTGAGCTGGTTTTGATTTAAGTAAAGCCA